>JAEYQM010000059.1 GCA_023410025.1 Bacillota bacterium | reverse complement strand
AAAGTCAGTAATTGACCATGCAAGAGATTTTATATATGATTCATGGAAAAGTTTGTTTGTTAAGGTGGAAGTATGAAAAAAATTAGTTTAGTTTCAAATGGGTTTAAGATATTATCAATAATTGAATGTTTATTTACTATAGCACTTTGGTATTGTGTATGTTTTTTGGTAGATGATCTAATTATAGGAGCTATTATTTTTATAACATTTGTTGTAATGTTTTGCTTATTTGCACTATATATTAGTTTTTCTAGTAAAATAATTATTAATAAGGATAAGCTAATTATTATACAAATTAAAAAAACAGAATTAAATATAAAGGATATTATTGATATTTATACTGTAGATCAAACATTAAAACAAAATATTATTTATATCTCAACTTTGAATAAACTGTATAAATTTACTGGATATAATACCCTTAAAGGGTGGAAACATAAAGTTAGTAATACTAAAAGTATAATTAAAACAATAAATAAAACTTTAAAAAAATAAAAAAATATCATTTTTGACATTAAGGGTGAAGCTGAATTATCTCAGTTTCACTCTTTCTTACGTTTAGTGGACAAGAAGCGAAATCGGGGTATCCCAGTTGTCGCAAGAAGTCGAAAATGCTACTAGTTGCATTTTCCTTATTCTGCCTCAAAAATAGACCAATTTGCAACACTTTTAAGTATAGTGTGTTTTAATATTTTTTTTAAATAAATTAAATTTATCTTAATATAAAAATTGTTGTATAATTATTATGTTAGTTAATTGTCCACAAGGATAATCAAGATTATGATGTCGAGACGCTACTATATTATTTAACCTCATGCTATTATGATCATGAGGTTGTAAGATTTATATCAGCTGATAATATTCCATATCTTTGTCCAAGTTCTATTAATGGACTCAATTTATATTCTTATTGTGGGAATAGCTCAATTATGAGAGTGATCCAACTGGTTGCTTATGGGATACGATATTGGATATTGGTTCTGCGATTTGGAGCTTAGTTTATTTAATTAAAAATCCTAAATGGAGTAATGCGGGATGGTTTGCATTGGATCTAGTATTCTTAGCTATTCTATTTATTCCATAAGTTGGAAAAATAATGAAAGGTGCTTCCAGAATAGATGATGCTTATGATGCGGCCCAATATGCTAAAAATCTTGATAGAATTAACAATGCAAGCCAAGTAGCAGTTATTGGGAAAAAAATGAATAGAGTGGATGATGCTGCTGATTTGTATAAAGCCGTTAGTTATGTAGGCTAATGATGGAGCAAAAGCACCACTTAAAATGAGAATAGCTGCAAAATGGGACAATTTTAAATGGCTTGGTCATAAGTTAATTAATAATTACGATATAATTGATATTGGGTTAGGAGCTTATAATATGAGTAGTAGTGTTTTCTTAGAAAAAACGATGATTTTCTTTTGGAAATACGGTAATAATATTTTTAGTTATGGTAGAGATTTTTTTTGGTAAAATAGGAGAGGAAAATTATGTTAAATATGTTGGATTTAATTAAGAAAGAATTTTCAAACTATTTTTCATCTGAAAATGATATAAAAATTTTTGATAAAGGAATGCATACACATTATTATATTAAAACAAATAAAGACATAATTATGTGTATCACAATAGATTATAAAGAAAATGATTTTGATCTTTTTATAGATAATAATATTATTAATTTTGATAAGGTTCCTTTAAATCTACATGAAATGGTGCAAGCAGTCAAAAATAAGAAGTACAAAGAAAATATATCAAAAGTCTCTTTAAAAAACCTAAAAGATAAAGCTATTCAATCATTTTGCATAATGAAAGTATATATTGATAATGTTGTGCATGATAGCGTAAATATGTAGATTAATGTAAGGCAACATACAGACAACATACGGTTAAACTTATCGCGATTTTTACTGCTTTTTGCCTTTTAAATAACCTCTTCATCAGATAAATACCTCTTTTGTATAGTAATGTGTATTGTATAAATTTCAAAATAAAAGTACCCAATTGTGTTCATATGAGAATATCCAATTCTTTAAAACACAAGTGGGTACTTTATTAATAAATTGCTAAAAGTTAATATATTTTTTACATACTATTATTATGAACCAATTTATCATTTAATATGGTGAATCAAAATGGTTACTTAAATAACTAATGAACTTACAGATAATTAAAATCAAGATAATATTACAAGTGGTGCATAATTGATTTTCAAATAACTATCCCTTGAAAATTTAATAAATTACATCAAAAGTATAGGTAACATTATAATAATAATCTGTTAAGAAGTATGTATTCTAGTGATGTATTACCAAATGGTGAAGAAATAGTATATAGCTATGACGAAATTGGTGATTTAACTTATAAATTAGGAATTGATTCTAAAAATAAGATGATTGAAACATATAATTTTAAAAATAATGAATTAAAAAGACTACAACAATAATCGATATATAATGAGAATAATGTATTTATTGAAGGGTATTTATATACATATGACAACAATGGAAATACGTTTAATATTGCATGGGAAGGAAGTAGATTAAAGAAAAATGAAAACAATGAATATATTTATTACGAGAATGGTATTAGAATAGGTAAAAAAATAAATACAGCTACTTATAAGTATATTGTTTAAGATAATAAGATTTTTAAATTTATTAAAACAATAGAAAACATTACAACTAGTATTGATTATAATTTTGATGAAAGTGGACAAGTATTTGGTTTTAACTTTAAAGGAAATGAATACTTATTTGTAAGACATTTAACAGGAAACATTAATTAAATTATTGACATTAATGGTTTAACTATGTTAGAATACAAATACACCGTATTTGGTAAACCAATAGGTAATAGTTCAAATTATAAAGGAATTTCTAAAGATTTATTTGAAAACAATATTTATATTTATAAAGGATATTGTTATGATGTTGAAACAGTACTCTTCTGGTGCAACTCAATATACTACAACCCAGAATGGGGGCGTTGGATTTCACCAGACTCAATTGAATACTTAGATCCACAAAGCATCAACGGATTAAACTTATATTCATATTGTA
>JAEYQM010000017.1 GCA_023410025.1 Bacillota bacterium | reverse complement strand
TTTGAGTTAAAAGACCCAGTAGATTTTTCTAAGAAAATGTGTGATTTAATTATTAAAATAGCAAAATAATTGTTTAATATAATAATTAACAGGTTTGATACTTTATAAGTTATCAAACCTTTTTTATATTAATATTTTTATTTAATAGATGTGATAAATTTGATATTTATATCATAAGGTAAAAAACAAAAGAGATACTAGTAACTTTATTAATTAAATATAGAAGACAATTATCAAATGTTGCATTATCGAAAATTACCATAAAAGTATTGTTATTTATAATTCAAAATTTGATTACTAAAAAAAAGATCGTGTAAATTATATTTTATTTATCTAAAGTTTTAATTAACTAAGCATAAATTGGAAAAATATAAAATCACATTAAAATATGATTAATATCTTAAAAAACAAAAATATATTGGGTATATAGTAATAATTTTATGAATGCTTTATTGATTTTAAATATCGTAATAATAAGTAAAAAAATTGATTAAAGAATGATAATATAAGTATTTATGTATAATTTATAATAATAAGGTTTAAACTACTAAAATTTTTTAATCATAATTTAAAAATAAATTTTTTATTTTTAAATTATAATAATTATTTTGGTTTTTCTTTTCATACTATTAAATATGGAGTTTTAAAACTAAATATGGTATAATTATTTTAAGAGGTATTTATGAAAAATAATTTTATTGATTTTTTAAAAGGAATAATTATTGGTATTGGTAATATTGCACCAGGATTAAGTGGTGGAGTAATTGCTGTTGTCTTAAATGTATATGATAAAATAATTAATGGTGTTAAAGATTTCTTTTCTCATCCATTCAAGGTAATTAAGGAACTTTGGGCATTATTAGCAGGATTAGCTGTTGGAATATTAATTGGATTCTTATTAATCATAAGATTAATTGAAATATTTCCAATTCCAATGATGATGTTATTTATTGGATTTATAATTGGACCTGTTCCTACTTTATATATGGAAATAAAACATGAAAAGAAAACATGGGTTGATTATTTAGTATTCTTTATAATAATTGGGATTATTGTTAGCCTTTCATTTATTTCCAGTGAATTTGGATCAACCAAAAATGTTGGAATGATTAAATTATTTATTGTAGGTGCCATTGCTGCATCAACTATGATTATTCCTGGTGTAAGTGGCTCAGCAATTCTTATGATTATAGGTGTATTTACATATTTAGTAGATCAATTGAACTTATTAATTGATTATGTAATGGTGTTTGATTTTAAAAATATCTTTTCAACAGGTATTGATTTAGTACCATTTGCATTAGGACTTGTAATTGGTGGGGTATTACTAGCTAAGTTAGTTTCTAGATTATTTGAAAAGTATCAAAGAACAATGAAAATAGCGGTAATTGCATTATTAGTATCTTGTCCATTCTCGATCATTTCAACAATGCTAATTGAATACAATGAACAAATGCAAAAGAATTTAATAATAAATATAATAGTTGGAGTTATCACTCTAGTAGTAGGAGCTGTTCTATCAGTATATATGGCAGGACTTGAAAAGAAAAATGGCAAAATGTAATATATTTGATAAATGTGGGGGATGTAAATTTCCTCATAATGATTATCAAAAAACTATTGAATTTAAAAAGAAATTTGTCCTAGACACATTAAAAAAGGAAAATCACAATGTAACAATTGATCAAGTAGTAACTTCAAGTAATCCATTTGCATATCGAAATAAAATGCAAATTACATTTTCTAATAGTAATGGAAAAGTAAAATCAGGATTCTATGAAGAAAACTCCCATAAGGTAGTTGATTTAGATTTTTGTCCAATCCATACCGATATTCAAAATGAAATTGCATCTTATATTAAAGAATTAGTAAATAAATTAAAACTAAGAGCTTTTGATGAAGATAGAAATTTAGGTTTAATTAGACATGTTTTAATTAAAGAAGGATTTGTATCTAAACAAATAATGGTTGTAATTGTAACAGCTAGTGAGATATTTCCTGGAAGAAATGATTTTGTGAAGTTATTAAGAGCTAAGTTTCCTAATATAACAACAATTATTCAAAATATTAATCCAAGAAAGACAAGTATTGTTTTAGGAGAAAAAGAAAGAGTTTTATTTGGTAAAGGGTTTATTGAAGATTATCTATGTGGATTAAAGTTTAAGATTACTTCAAAATCATTTTTCCAAATTAATCCTGAAGTAACTAATAAAATGTATAATATGGTATCTGTTTATGCAGATATAAAAGATACAGATATCGTCTTAGATAGTTATTCCGGTGTTGGTACTATTGGAATGGTATTAAGTAAAAATGCTAAAAAGGTTATTAGTGTTGAATCTAATAAACAAGCAGTAGCTGCAGCCATAATGAATGCGAAAGATAATAATATTAAGAATGTTGAATTTATATGTGATGATGCAACTAATTTTATTATTGAACTTTCAAAATTAAAAGAGAAAATAGATGTTTTAATTATGGATCCACCTAGAACTGGTTCAACACCAGAATTTTTAAATAGTGTAAATAAGTTATTACCAAGAAAAATAGTTTATGTTTCATGTGATGTAACAACTCTTGCAAGAGATTTAAATTATTTAAAGAAAAATTATAACATTAGTAAGTATTCTATCTTTGATATGTTTTGTTGGACAGGACACGTTGAGAGTTGCGTATTGCTTGAAAGAAGATAAGCATAAATGTGTACATAGTTAC
>JAEYQM010000073.1 GCA_023410025.1 Bacillota bacterium | reverse complement strand
TCAAAAGAAGATGTTGAGAAGTTTGTAAGTAATGTTAATGATTTATTAAAATCTAAAAAGTAAAATATAGATATCTTTAAAACTTAGTTTTAAAGATATCTTTTTTTTATTAAAAAATTCTTTTAATTATTTTTATAATATGTTATAATTTACGAGTAATTTTAATTATTGGGGGAAATATGAAAAAAATTTTAAGTGTTCTACTATTAGTATTTATTTTATGTGGATGTAATGTAAAAAATGGAGCATACATCGATGAAGTAAATGAAGTTTTAAATAATTTTTATCAACAAGAAAAATATAAAATTGATTATAATCATAAACAGTATAAGAATTATGAGAACAATATAGATTATGCATATGATTTATATTATGACTACAATGAAAATGACCCATTTGTTATAAAAATGAATAAGAATTATTCTTCAAATACTGTCTACTATTTTTATAAAGAATATGTTCTTTATTCATCAAACTCTTTACCTGACATATATGGAGTGTGGGATGATCAAGAGACTTTAGATGATTTTATTGGCCTTCCAAAATTTGATTTTAGCACATTAAAATATGATATTTCAAAAAAAGAATTAGATGGTGAAATTCAATATACTATTTTGTTTAAAGATGACTCAAAAATAAAAGTAATAAAACAAATTAATGGTGAAGATGTAGAAAATATACAAACTAATGTTGAAATTATTATAAAGGTAGACTTAGAATCAAATAATTTGATAGAATATAATTTTTTTATTGAAATTGGTGATAAAAAAACTATAAATGTCAAGAGTAGCTATTATAGAAAAATAATATATTTAGATGAAAATTATGATATTCATTTTCCTAATAAAGTTATAGAAAAGGTTAATCAATTAATTAAAGATAAACAACCTAAAGAACCAATCGTTTATCCGATACCAGAAGATGGTGTAGTAAGTATGTATAATTTAGATGCAATAGATTTATTTTATGATGATGTAAATAATTATTTGATTGTACAAAAAATTAATCAAATAGATTTGTTCTATAAAGATAATCTTTTATTTAAGACTTATTTTCCATATCATTCTAGAGAAATAACATCTATTAGTGTTGGTAATTCAAATATGGCAATAGCTTTTGGTGATAAAACTTATCGAGTCCAATATTTAAACGATTTTTCTTCAAGTTATACATATACGCAAACTGTTGTTAAAGATATAGCAATATTGGGTGAAACAGTGATGTATACAGATAGCGACAGAAACTCAATCATATATAGTATTGATCGTTCTACTTGGATGGAAAAACAATCAGAAATTATATATTATCCACAACTTACTATTAATTATAAAGATAATATTTTATATATTAATAGTGGGCACGAAAGTAATCCAATAGTATATTTATATAATATTGATACATTTAAATTAATGTATAAAGTAACTATTAATGGTGTTGTTGAGGAGGGAGAAAAATTATATTTTGATGGTAAATATATACATTATGCCGGTTCAACATTAAATCCTATTACAGGTGCAATAATTTCTAAAACAGGCTTAAATGAAAAATATCCAGAAATTCCTAACACAACTTTAAAGAAAACTTTGCGTGAATCAAGTGATTTTGCTTTTATTACTGATACAGAAGGGAAAATTCATATATATGATAAAAATAAAAAATCATTTGTATATCATTACTATTTCCCAACAAATCTAATATTAGATCTAGGTGATGGTAGGTATACAGGATTTGATAGGGAAAGTGGAAAAGTTATTATATTTGACACAAATAAAATTATTAAATAAATGTATAAACTTCTAAGATTTATGTCCTAGAAGTTTTTATTTATAATAAGTTTTCTTTTAAATGTTCTTGAATAAAACTCATCAAAATGTTATAATTTTATATATAAGGCATTAAATTAATGCTAAGGAGGAATAATGAAAAAGACAGTCCTTTATGATGAACATATTTTAAATAACGCTAGAATGGTCGAATATGCTGGATATTTAATGCCGGTAGAGTATTCAGGTTTAGTAAATGAACATCTAGCTGTTAGAAATTCCTGTGGCTTGTTTGATGTTTCCCATATGGGTGAAATATTTATAACAGGTGTTGATGCATTAAAGTTTGTTGATTATATGCTTACATCAAAGATTACCTCTATTGATATGAGAATGAGTTATGGTTTACTTTTAAATGAAGAAGCAACTATAATAGATGATGTTATGTGTTATCGTTTTAAAGAAGATGAAATTATGCTTGTTGTAAATGCAGCAAACAAAGATAAAGATTATAGCTGGTTAGTAAGCAAAATTGATGGCTATAATATTAATATTGTTGATAAAAGTGAAGAAATGGGACTATTAGCTCTTCAAGGGCCTAAAGCTTATCAAATATTAGAAAGCTTAACTAATATTGATGATATGAAGATGTTTGATATTAGAAAATTAAGAATATTAAATGAAGAATTTATTGTTTCTCGAAGTGGATATACTGGTGAAGATGGTTTTGAGATTTATGGTGATAATCAAAGTATACTAAAACTATTTAAAGAGTTTATATCAATGGGTGTTACATTGTGTGGTTTGGGTTGTCGAGATACATTAAGATTTGAAGCAAATATGCCTTTATATGGACATGAAATATCAGATAAAATCAATCCACTAGAAGCAACTTTATCATTTGCAATAGATTTTGAAAAAGAGTTTTATGGTAAGTCTGCCTTAGTTGAAATTAAGAATAATGGTATTAAAAGAAAAATAGTTGGACTTGAAATTACCGGAAGAGGGATTGCTAGAAGTGATTATGAAGTCTATGATAATGATAAATTAATAGGTTTTATTACAACGGGATATATGGTTCCAGGAATTAATAAAACATATGCCCTAGCTATGCTTGATGAAGGTTACTGGGATATTGGAAAAGAAGTAAGTATAAAAATTAGAAATAATTTTGTTACTGCTATTGTTAGAAATAAAAAATTCTTAAATAAAAAATATATAAAATAGGAGGATTAAAATGAATAAAGTATTAGAAAATTTAAAGTATGCAAAAAGTCACGAATGGGTGAAGGTAGATGGTGATATCGCAACAATCGGTATCACTGATTATGCTCAACACACACTGGGAAGCATTGTTTATTTAGATGCAAGTGAAGTCGGAAGCAAAGTAAAACAAAATAAAGAATTTGGTGTTGTTGAGAGTGTAAAGGCTGCATCAGATTTAATATCTCCTATCAGTGGTGAAGTTATTGAAGTGAACAGTGAATTAATAACTAGTCCAGAATTATTAAATGAAGATGCATTTGCTCATTGGATTATTAAGGTTAAGGTTGAAGATTTACAAGAATTAAATAATCTACTTGATCATAATGAGTATCAATTGGAGTGTAAATAATGTTTAAATATTTTCCTCATACTCCAGAAGATATCAAGGTAATGCTTGATAAAATTGGTGTTAATAGGATTGAGGATTTATTCTATCAAATTAAACCTAATTTAGTTGTTAAGGATATAAATATTCCCAGTAGTTTAAGTGAACTTGAACTACGTAAAGAATTTAAAAAACTGGCTAATAATAACAAAAATTATGTTTCGTTTGTTGGTGCTGGAAGCTATGATACAATTAACTTTTCAGTAATTAATGCGATAACTTCTCGACAAGAATTCCTTACATCTTATACTCCTTATCAACCAGAAATATCTCAAGGTACTTTACAATATATCTTTGAATATCAAAGTATGATTTGTGAATTAACAGGAATGGATGCAACTAATGCTTCGATGTATGATGGGCCAACTGCTACTGCTGAAGCTATGTTTATGGCAGTAAGTCAAACTAAGAAGAATAAGGTACTAATTTCAAAAACGATGAACCCTAATATAATTAATGTTGTTAAGACATATGCAAAGTTTAGGGAAATTGAAATTATTGAAATTGAGGAAAAAGATTATGTAACAGATTTTAATGATTTCAAAAATAAGTTAAGTGAAGATGTTGGAACGGTTATTCTAGCTCAACCAAACTTCTATGGAATTATTGAAAATTATCAAAAGTTTGATGAAGTAATAAAGGAAAACAACTTAATTTTTATTATGAATTCAGATCCTTCTACTCTTCCAGTTTTAAAATCGCCACGTGAATGGGGGGCAGATATTGCTTGCGGAGAAGCCCAATCACTCGGAATTCCCTTATCCTTTGGTGGACCATATTTAGGATATCTTGCAACTACAAATAAATTACTTAGGAAATTACCGGGTAGAATTTGTGGAATGACAAAGGATGTTGATGGTAAACGTGGATTTGTTTTAACACTTCAGGCCCGTGAACAACATATTAGAAGGGAAAAAGCCAACTCAAATATTTGTTCTAATCAATCTTTAATGGCGTTGCATGCAACTATTTATATGAGTTTATTAGGTAAGACAGGGCTTAAAGAAGTTGCAAGAAGAGCATATAATAATAGTCATTATTTAGAAGAAGAATTATTAAAAACTAAATATTTTAGTAAAGTAAATAATGAACCTTTCTTTAAAGAATTTGTTCTTAAATTTAATGGTGATTTAAAGAAATTTGAAAAGTATATGCTTGAAAATGGTATTATGCCCGGATTAATAATAAAAGATAATTTCCTATTAATATGTGCAACTGAAGCAAGAACTAAAGACGAAATTGATCAATATGTAAGATTGGTTGGTGAATATCATGTACGATAAATTAATATTTGAACTTTCAAAAGATGGTAAGATTGGTTATAGCCTTCCAAATGATCGAGTAAAAGAATATGAAATTGATAATATTCTTTTAAGAAATAACGAAGCTATTTTACCTGAAGTTAGTGAGTTAGATGTAGTTCGTCACTTTACAAACTTAAGTAAGAAAAACTATGGTGTAGATCAAGGGTTTTATCCACTTGGTTCATGTACAATGAAATATAATCCTAAGATTAATGATGAAGTTGTAAAGAATGAATCATTCTTAAATATTCATCCAAATCAAAATGAAGATTCTATTCAAGGTTCTCTTGAAGTGTATTATAAATTAAGCAAATATTTAGGTGAATTAACTGGTTTTGAAGAATTTACATTTAATGGATTTGCTGGTGCTCATGGAGAACTTACAGGACTAATGATTATGAAGGAGTATCATCTTAGAAGAAATGATGCAAAACGTAATAAAGTTATTATTCCCATAACTGCCCATGGAACAAATCCCGCTACAGCAACTGTTTGTGGAATGGAAGTAATTGAAGTAAAAACCAACCAATTAGGTCTAGTAAATTTAGATGAATTGAAATCATTAATGAGTGATGAAATTGCTGGTATCATGTTAACTAATCCTAATACTTTAGGTTTATATGAAGAGGAAATTTTAGAAATTTCAAAAGTAATCCATGATAATGGTGGATTATTATATTATGATGGAGCTAACCTTAATGCCCTACTTGGATATGCACGTCCTGGAGATATGGGATTTGATATCCTTCATTTAAATCTTCATAAGACATTCTCAACCCCTCATGGAGGTGGAGGACCAGGTAGTGGACCAATTGGTGTAAGAAAAGATTTAGTAAAATATTTACCAAATCCACAAGTAAAATTTGTTGATAATAAATATATATTCTATAATAGTCCAGATTCAATTGGCCACATTAGTGGATTTTATGGTAACTTCTTAGTAGTACTTAGAGCATATAGTTATTTACTAACACTTGGAAAAGAAAATGTTGGTAATGTATCAAGATTATCTGTTCTTAATGCTAACTATATAAAAGCAAGTTTAGAAGATTTATACAAATTACCTATAAAGACACATTGTATGCATGAAGTTGTTTTTGATGGTTTAAAGAGTGAGGCTGCTTCAACATTAGATGTTGCAAAAAGATTACTAGACTATGGATACCATCCTCCAACAATTTACTTTCCACTTGTATTCCATCAATCAATAATGATTGAACCAACTGAAGTTGAGTCAAAAGATACAATTGATGAATTTATTAGTGTTATGAGAAAAATTAGTGAAGAAGCACAAACTAATCCAGAACTATTAAAAGAAGCACCACATAATACTCCAGTTAGAAGATTAGATGAAGCAACTGCAGCTAGAAAACCAATTATTAAATATAGAGATTTTTTAAATGAATGATTTAATTATTATTGGTGCTGGACCTGGTGGATATGAGTTAGCCATTAAAGCTAGTAAGTCAAATTTAAAAACAATTTTAATTGAAAAAGAAAAGTTAGGTGGAGTATGTTTAAACTCGGGTTGCATCCCAACAAAAACCTACTATTATGCTTCTAGTTTAATAGGAGAAATTAAGAAATCACAAAATTATGGTATTAGTAGTACTATTAGTTTTGACTTCTTAAAACTAAATCAAAGAAAAGAAGAAGTTGTTAGTGATTTAGTTAAGGGAATTGATTTTTGTTTAAACAAAGCTGGTGTTGAAATAATTTATGGAATGGCTAAATTGATAAGTAAAGATAGTGTCTTAGTAAATGGAACAGTTTATCAAGCCAAAAACATTGTAATTGCAACTGGATCACATAACTATACGATTAAAAACTTTGAAGATTTTTTAACTTCAACTGATATTTTAGATTTAAAAACTTTACCTAATAGTCTTGCTATTATTGGTGGGGGAGTAATTGGAATTGAAATGGCTTCTATTTTTAATCGTTTTGGGGTTGAAGTAACTGTTATTGAAGCAAAAGATACAATCTTAAATAATTACGATAAAGATATTAGTAACCGCCTACTTAGTTTTTTAAAGGCTGAAGGAATTAAGTTTTATCTAAATTGTGTTTGTAAGAAAGTTGATAATAAACTGGTTATAAATAAAAATAATGAGGATATAATTATTGAATCCGAGAAAATATTGGTTTGTGTTGGTAGAAGACCAAATGTATTTAATTTAGGTCTTGAGGATGTTGGGATTAAATTTAATGAATATGGTATTAGTGTTGATGATGATTTTAAAACTAATATAGATAATATTTATGCCATTGGAGATGTTATTGGTAAAAATATGCTTGCCCACTATGCAACATATAGTGGATACCACGTATTAAATAAAATATTAGGTTTAGAAAGCAACATTGATTTTAAAAATGTTCCAAGTTGTACATTTACTTATCCTGAGGTTAGTTCAGTAGGATGTACTGAGTATGAACTAAACCAAAGAGAAGTAAAATATAAGGTTTTTAAGAACTTATATAAAACTAATGGAAAGTCTAGTTCAATGGATAAAACTGATGGCTATGTAAAGATAATAGTAGTTGATGATATAATAGTTGGTGGAGATATCATAGGATATGACGCCTCAACATTAATTCATGAACTGGCTGTATTAATTTCTAAAAAAATAAGTATTAATGAGATTAAAACTATAATTCATGCACATCCCACTTTAAGTGAAATTATTTCTAATTTAATAAATGATATATAAAAATAGAGCTACTTTTTCTTTAAAAAGTAGCTCTATTTTTATTATATTATAACAAATATTGGAAAATACAATTAAGTTTTTTTAAAAATTTATTTACTTGATTAAAACATTTTTATGTGTTATAATCAAAAATAAGTCTTTAAGAGAATAGGAGGGGTGTCTATTGAAAATTTTGCTTGATAAATTTAAAGAAGTAATTTTATCGGTTCTTCCAATTACAATATTTGTAATGTTTATCCATTTTGCTATTGTACCATTAGAAAGCAAGGATATAATCAGATTTTTAATTGGGTCAATTTTTATTATAATTGGAATGACCATATTCTTAATAGGAGTTGATACTTCTGTCACACCATTAGGGTCGATGATGGGTTCATTTCTGACAAAATCCAATAGTGTAATTATTGTTGGTGTTGTTGGGTTATTTTTAGGTTTCATTATTTCTATTGCTGAACCGGCTTTACATATTCTTGCTGGTCAGGTAAGCGATGTAACAAGTGGAGCCATAAATAATTGGTCTTTAATCATTGCTGTTTCAATTGGTCTTGCAGTAATGATTGCATTGGGGCTACTTAGAAAGATATTTGATATATCTTTAAATGTGTTGATTACTATTTTATATGTTATAATATTTATACTTGCACTTTTTACACCAAAAGAATTTTTAGTAATTGCTTTTGACTCATCTGGTGCAACTACCGGAGCCATGGCGGTTCCATTCCTTCTTTCCCTAAGTTTAGGTATTGCATCTATGAAACGCAAAGGTAAATCAGGAAATGATGATAGTTTTGGACTGGTTGCTATTGCTTCAGCTGGAGCAATCCTGGGGGTATTAGTCATGGGAATATTTGCAAATACTGGCAACTTTAGTGGTGATATTCAAGATGATCCATTTCAAAACAATACTATAATGGGCCCATTTATTGAATTATTAGGTAGTCAAATTGTTGATGTATTAATTTCACTTGCACCAATACTTGCAATATTCTTAGTGTTTCAGATTTTTTCATTTAAACTTAAGAAAAGAGATGTAGGGAAAGTTCTACAAGGGATGGTATATACTGCCTTTGGTTTAGTATTATTCTTACTAGGTGTAAATGCAGGCTTTATGAAAGCTGGAAAAGACATTGGCTTTTTATTAAGCAGTTTAGATAAAGATTGGTTATTGGTTTTAGTAGGATTTATTTTAGGACTTGTAATTATTCTTGCTGAACCTGCTGTTTATGTATTAAATAGACAAATTGAAGATGTGACGAGTGGTTCGGTAAAAAGGATATCAGTTATTATATCTTTAGGGTTAGGTGTTGGGGTAGCCGTTGCCTTATCAGTGCTAAGAGTAATTATTCCAACTCTTGAATTGTGGCATTATCTAATTCCTGGTTATATAATTGCCTTTATTCTATCATATATTGTTCCAAAAATATTTGTTGGTATTGCCTTTGACTCTGGTGGTGTTGCAAGTGGACCAATGATTGGTACATTTAT
>JAEYQM010000069.1 GCA_023410025.1 Bacillota bacterium | reverse complement strand
ATAGCAAATACACTATAAATTTTGGAGTTGTTCTTTTATTTTAAAGCTTCAATGAATTTTTCTACTTGATAATCAAATACTTTTTTATCTTCATCTGATAATGTTAATAAACCTGTTTGAAAAGCTTCAGCAGGTAGAGCAATTCCTCCCATTGTTTCTAATGGTTTCATCGCCATACGAGTTAATAATCCTTGTAATTCATTCATTACTAGGGCCGCTTTAGATCTTCCAGCTGCACCACTGATGGCAACAAGTTTTCCAAATACGAAGTCTGGTGCACCAAATACACCTTTTGTCACTGGTCTTGAAATCCAGTCTAAGAAATTTTTAAGTGGGGCTGGAACACTACCATTAAATTCTGGTGTTACAAGCCATAGCGCATCAGCTTTCTTTACATCTTCTCTTATGGCAGCAACTTCTACTGGTGCTGGAAATTCATAGTCTTGATTAATAAGTGGTAACTTAGATATATCAAGTTGAGTAACTGAATATCCTTTTGATTCTAATACTGATTTTATATAGTCAACAATCGATTGATTAAAAGATTGTTTGCGAAGTGATCCATTTACAATAGCAATATGTTTTTTCATAATTTCTCCTGTTTTTATTATATTTTAAATACAAATCTATATAAGTAGCCAAACAATATTATTTTAAACTATTACCAATTTGTACTAATATGCTTTATTGTACTTCTTTTATTTTCAGAAGTCAATTTAGTTGCTTCTTTATTAATATTAGATAAATACATTATCTTTAATAATTAGTAGCACTGACATTAAGACTTTTATTAAATTATATTTAATAGTCTTGTAAATATTTTATTCAATAACTTAATTAAGATATATTAAGACTAAAATATAATATTTAAAATACTTATTCACATTTACATATTATTATAATATTAATTTGATAATATATTCTTATATATTATGGTACATATTATTAAAATATAATTTAAGATATAATAAAAACAGTTCTTTATCTATAACTTTTTAAACAATAATATTATTGCTTAATTATTAATCTAATAAACTAACTTTCTTATAACAAGACCAAATGCTTCTGGACCAGTATGAATTGCTAAAGCAGGTGTAATAGATTTAATTTCAAAATTTCTTTTATTTGTAAATAGGGCCTTAATCTCTTCAATAAATGCTTCTATTCTCTCATCTACTTTTGCTACTAGTACAGTAATATCATATTTACTTGCTTCGCTTGCAAAATCAAAGGCTACTTCTATTGCTTGTCTAATCGCCTTTTGGTAACCCATTGCTTTTTTAACAGTGTAATACACACCCTTTTCATTACATGAGATAATAGGCTTAATATGCAATAAACTTGCAACAGTACCGGCAACAAGACCAATTCTTCCGCCTCGTCTTAAGTATTCTACAGTACCAATTGTAAAGAATACTTTTTGATTATCTAAATTATTTTCTAATATTGAAATAATTTCATCAAATGACTTTCCTTCTTCAATTAGTTCTAATGCATTATAAGCGGCATATCCGCTACCTTTACTTATATTTCTAGTATCAATTATACTAATTACTAGACCATCATATTCATCTACTAGCATTCTAATAACATTGTATGTTCCGCTTAAGCCTGATGAAATTGTATTTATGATAACATGGGTATAACCTAATGATTTTATCTTGTCCAATGTTTCTAAAATTACCTCAGGTTTTGGTAAAGATGTTGTTACCTTGTTTGTATCAAGTTTTTCTAAAACTTCACCTAGTGTAATATCAATACCATCAATATAAGTTTGATCATCAATTTGAATTGTTAAGGGTAAGATAAACAGATTTTGAGCATATGACCTTTCAATATCAGAACCAGAATCAGTTAACACTGCAATTTTTTCTTTTTTCATAATTTTCTCCTTTGAAATAAAAATATTAACATACTATTATAAATCATTTAAAATTATTATAAACATATAATATTTACGATTTATTATTATGATTCATTGTTACTTAATAAAACCAATTATATATAAAATAGTTATAAATTAAACTTAATTTGTTTTTTAAAGATAAATAGTACATAATTATTATAACATATTTTTTGTAAATTTTATTATTTTTTATTTGTTAATAATAAATTTGTGGACATAATAATTGTAAAGGAGACTTTTTTATGGATGGAAATACAGAACTTTTAAATTTTATTTTTCAAAATTCACAAATGGGAATGGTTACAATTAATCAAATTTTAGGAATTACTAAGGACAATGACTTTACAAATTATTTAAATTCACAACTAAATGAGTATACACAAATAAATGAACAAGCTCAAAAATTATTAAACGAAAATGGTTGTGATGAAAAAGGTATAAGTACGCTAGAGAAGGTAAGAACATATTTAATGATTAATATTCAGACACTTACTGATAAGTCGTCATCACATATAGCAGAAATGTTAATAGTTGGCAGCAATATGGGAATTATTAATGCAATAAAAAATTTAAAGAAATATAGTGATGCAAATACAAATATAAAGGAATTAATGGAAAAACTTTTAAAGTTTGAAGAAAATAATGTACAGGAATTAAAGAGATTCCTATAATAAAACACTTCTGTATGGAATGATACCATATAGAAGTATTTTTTTTACTATAAAAAAGTTTAATTATACAATTCTAAAGAACATTAGATATTGTTAGATCAATCATTAAAATTAATGCAAATACTAGCCATATTATATAGGGGAGTAATAAATATCTTTTTTTTGTCTTATCTTTTATAAATATATAGGTTACTAGAATTAATAATACTAATACATCTATAAGGGCAGCAACTATTAAATGAAAAGTAAACAGTAAAGGGGTAAATAATAGATTTATTCCTAAACTAATCCAATAGATGGATACTAACTTATCATCTCCATTTTTATCTTCTAAATATGCCCAATAACCCATTAATAGATATAAAATACTCCAAATAATAGGGAATAAAAAGTTTGGAACAGTAATATGACGATTTAAATTATCAAGAAAGTCTATATCTCGTTGACTAAATAAACCAATTAGTGTTCCATAAACAATTGGTGAAAAAATATAAAATATTTTCTTAAGTTTATTCATACTAAAATTTATTCACAATCTTCAATTTATATTACTTTATAATATATTCGTAATAAATATTTTATATATTTTTATTTGTTTACTTTCAAGATATCATAAAATTGTACGGTCAACTTTTTTTTAGACCATTATATTAATTACATAAAAAGTATTATCATACTAGAGGTGGTTGTAGGGTAATATATAATATTTTAAATATATAAATTTAGAATGTTTTAAAACTTATATTGACATTTAACAAAAACCCTTTAGTTAACATATTATAATATTTTTATTTATTAAATTAAAAAATCTATATACAATTTATGTATATAGATTTTCTATTAATTAGTCTAATTCAACAGCACCTGTATATAGTTGATAGTATCTTCCACCCATGGTAAGTAATTCATCATGTGTTCCTTTTTCAATAATTTGTCCATGTTCTAAAACAATAATCAAATCAGAATTTCTAACGGTTGATAATCTATGAGCAATAACAAATGTTGTTCTGTTCTTCATTAATTGATCCATACCCTTTTCAATTAACTTTTCAGTTCTTGTATCAACTGATGAAGTTGCTTCATCTAGGATTATAATAGGAGCTTTAGATATAGCAGCACGAGCAATATTTAGAAGTTGACGTTCACCTTGACTTAAGTTTAATCCATCACCATCTAATACTGTGTCATATCCTTGAGGAAGTCTTTTAATAAATGAATGTGCACAAGCAATTTTTGCTGCTGTAACTACTTCTTCATCTGTTGCATCAAGTCTTCCATATCTTATATTATCTCTAACTGTTCCAGAAAATAGATGGGTATCTTGAAGGACCATTGCAATATTGCTTCTTAATGAATCCTTTTTAATATCTTGTACATTTATTCCATCAATTAAAATTTCTCCATCATTAATTTCATAAAATCTATTTATTAGATTTGTAATAGTTGTTTTACCTGCTCCTGTTGAACCTACAAAGGCAAATTTTTGACCAGGTTTAGCATCAACATTAATATTCTTTAAAACTGTTTGATTTGGTACATACCCAAAAGTTACATTATTTAATTTTACTTCACCTTTAATATAAACACCATTATCAACAGAGTTTTCAAAAGAACAAATTGTAATTGCATCTTTTTTATCTTCCGGTTCTAAATCTTCATCTAAAACTTCAAATACTCTTTCTGCACCAGCTAGGGCTGCAAATATTGTATTCATTTGTAATGATAATTCACTTATAGGACGAGCAAAATGTCTTGAGTAGTTCGTAAATATTGTTAATCCACCAATATCAAATTTATCCAACAAACATAAAACACCACCTATTGTAGCAGATAATGTATAACTTACTTGACCTAAGTTACCCATTACTGGTCCCATAATTCCACCAAAAAATTGAGCTTTACTTTGTTCCTTTCTTAATTGATCACTTAAGAATTCAAATTCTTCAATTGCAACATCTTCATGGCAGAATACTTTGATTACCTTTTGACCTGTAATTGTTTCTTCAATATATCCATTAATTGCACCTACTGCTTGTTGTTGTCTAGTGAAATATTTCCTACTATTTTTACCAATTAATCCCCCAACCTTCACAAGGAAAGGAACTGCAATTACCATAACTGTAGCTAATATCCAGTTAGTTATAAACATAAATGTTACTGTACCAACTAATGTAATAACTCCAGAGAATATTTGTGACATTGTATTGTTTAACATTTCACCAACTAAATCTAAGTCATTAGTATATCTACTCATGATATCTCCATGAGAATTAGTGTCAAGATATTTTAAAGGCAACTTTTGAACTTTATGGAAAAGATCTTCTCTTAATCTTACAACTGCATTTTGTGATACATTAATCATTACTCTTTGTTGGAGATAAGATAGAATTACACCACAAAAATAAATCCCAGCCATAATCAATAATCCATTTATTAAATTATTTATTTTTTGTAGATCTGTTAAGTCTTTAGAAACTAAATTATTAATAATAGGGCGTAATATGTAACTACCACCTAAACTTGCTAGGCTACTTCCTATTACACATAGTAAGACTAAAAATACTTTTATCTTATCTTTGCCTAAATAGGCAAGTAATCTATTTAAGGTTGTCAATGCGTTTTTAGGTTTACCTCCACCCATTGCACCACGTGGACCACGAGGTCCAACAAAGTTACTTAGATCCTTACCTTTTGCACCTTGACCATTCTTTTTAGCACCATATTTTCTTAATAATATTTCTTTTCTTTGTTCGCTTATTTGGCTCATTTTGTAGTCACCTTCTTATCCATTTGTGAATAATATATCTCATTATATGTTTCACAATTATCCATTAATTGATCATGAACACCAATTCCAACTATCTTACCATCATCTAGTACAATAATTTTATCAGCATCAATTACTGAAGATATTCTTTGAGCAATTATAATCTTTGTCATATTAGGTAGATCATTTTTAAAAGCATCTCTAATTTTTGATTCAGTTGCTGTATCTACTGCACTAGTACTATCATCTAAAATTAAGATCTTTGGTTTTTTAAGTAATGTTCTTGCAATACTTAATCTTTGTTTTTGTCCACCAGATACGTTAGTTCCACCTTGACCAAGTTCTGTATCATATCCATCATTAAATGATGATATAAACCAGTGTGCTTGAGCACTTTCTGTACTCTTTACAATTTCATCATCACTTGCTTCTTCATCTCCCCATTTTAGGTTTTCTTTAATTGTTCCTGAGAATAATACATTCTTTTGAAGAACAATACCAACACCGTTACGAAGATTTTTAAGTGAATATTCTTTTACATTTACATCATCTACTAATACTTCACCATTATCAACATCGTATAAACGAGGAATTAGTTGAACTAAACTTGATTTTCCTGATCCAGTTGAACCAATTATACCAACTGTTTCACCTGGATTAATTGTAATATTTATATTTTCTAATACCCATTTTTCATTATTTTTATAGTATTTAAAATCAACATTTTTAAATTCGATTTTTCCTTCTTGAACAGAAATTTCTTTATTACTAGCATCATCATCAGTTAAGTCAATATCAGTATCAAATATTTCGTCAATTCTCTTTAATGATGCATATGCTCTTGAACCATTAAGGATAATCATAGAAACCATCATTAAAGATGTTAGAATTTGGGTTACATAATTTACAAAAGCTGTAAGCGTACCAGTACTCATACCAAAGGCAACTATTTGTCTACCACCAAACCATACAACAGCTAGTGTAGTTATATTCATTGCAAATGTCATAACTGGCATTGTAAAGATAATAATCTTCATTGCTTTAATTGTGCTTTCCTTCAAATCAAGATTTGCACTTTTAAATTTTTCCTCTTCAAAACTTTCTCGAACAAATGATTTAACAACCCTAATATTAGTTAAGTTTTCTTGAGTTGTTATATTTAATGTATCTAGTTTTTTTTGCATTTCTGAAAATCTTGGTGAAGCATTTTTCAATATTAAATAAATAATAAATGATAAGAATGGAATTACTGCTAGAATTACTAAAGCTAAACTAGTATTTAATGTAAATGCCATAATTAAAGCACCAATTAACATCCCTGGAGATCTTAGTGCCATTCTTAATAACATTTGAATCATACTTTGAACTTGTGTTACATCATTTGTAAGTCTAGTTACTAAAGATCCAGTATTATATTTATCAATATTATTAAATGAGAATTTTTGAATGTGAATAAACATATCTTTACGTAAATCATTAGCAAATCCAGTTGAAGCTTTGATTGCAAAGAATGCTCCACCTACTCCACCACCCATCATACATAGGGCAGTTATAATCATTGTAATTCCGGTAAGAATTACGTAGTTTATTCCTAATTGTCCTTCAACACCTTTATCAATTATATTTTTTAATAATAAAGGCATCATTACTTCCCCAACAACTTCTATAATCATACATATTGGACCT
Source organism: Bacillota bacterium (assembly GCA_023410025.1). GTDB lineage: Bacteria > Bacillota_I > Bacilli_A > ML615J-28 > CAG-698 > JAEYQM01. The sequence goes on along the minus strand of JAEYQM010000069.1, from coordinate 7,048 downwards.
AATATAAATGATGATAAATAGGGTTTTGCATATTTCCAATAACGTTTCATTTTAACACTTCCTCTTTTTATTTTGTTTGATTTCTTCTTCAATATTGGCAATGTTGTTATCAATTTTGTTTAGTAGTGTAAAGAGGGAATATCTTTCTTCATCTGTTAGTTTGTCTAACATTCGTTTATCAGTTGCAGCAAATATTTCTCTACTTTGATTTACTACTTTATTTCCCTTTTCGGTAATAATAATCTTATTGAGTCTATTATCCTCTTCTACAATATCTCTTTTAATATACCCACCTTTTTCTAACTTTTTTAGAGATACAGCTATTGTTACAGCTGATACATCCATTTTTTTAGCAATGTCCACCTGTGATGCATTTGGGTTACGAGCAATTTCCATTAGAAGTCTGTGTTGAGAGTGATATACACCTGTTATATCTAATTCACTTTGCATAACTCGTCTATGTTTTAAAGAGACATTAATAATTTGATGAATAATTTCTTTGTCAGTTATTTTTATTATTTTATCCATTATATAATCACCTCACCAAATAATAATTAGCTAGTTAACGAATATTAATATACCTTAAAAAGGGATTGTTGTCAAAGAAAATAATATAGTTATTTTTATTTTTTTAGTGTGAGGAAAAAATACTATAAAGTAGACAACTTTTTTTAGTAACAAAATTATTACCAAACAAAAATACAAATTTAAATACAATTTAATTAATATTTGCAAACTAAATATTAAACATATTTACTATATCAAAACCATCATTAACTAAAAAAACTGATACTTCATTTGATATAATATCATTGAAGTATCAGTTAAATATATTTGCTAATCACTTTTATAATTTTAATTTTTTTAATCCCTATTAATATCTCTAAAAATAAATTTAGTAAGCATAAATATTAAACCAATTATTATTAAAACTAAATCCATTGAGTATAATCCAGTAATCACTACTAATAATCCAGGTAATAGTATAAATATTAATTTTATTTTATTAAATTTGATATTTAATTTTTTAAATATAATTAGATAATATAATACTAAAATTATTACAAAAGCAATAAACAAAAGTATGCTTATTATATCATTTGCTAATTTATAATTATATGTACTTATCGATAATAAATATACAGTTCCTAATTTACAGAAATTCTCTAATGTATAAGCTACATATTTGTACCATTTATTAAACTTAATAGGAATCTTAATATCAATACCAATAGGTATAATGATTATAATTCCTATTATAAATCCTATTAAATTAAATTGCATTTAAAGTCCCCTTTAACTTATTTGTTTTTAATTGACTAAATTAAAATAGTTTAGAACACCGTCTTTTGTATTATTTTATATATGTTTTACTTGTTTGTGGTTATGTTTATGGTTGAGGTTCTGGTTCTGGAGTATTATTTTGATCAGAAATATATTTTTCAATCTTTTCAACAATATTATCAGGTATGTCTACTATCACATCTTCACCAATTGCATTAATAGTAACTGTCATATCAACAGTAACTGTTTGCTCATATTGGGTTAGATTAGCTTTCATAATCATTTGTTTTAAAGTGTTAGTTTCTTTGTCAGCAATAACCTTAAGTTCCATTTCAATATCCATACCTTCAACTGGCATATCAATTGTATCTTCTATAATAGATTGAACTTGGGAACCATCAAGTTTAATTGTGTATTCTATAGTATCTATATTAGTTATGCTACTTAATACATAATCCATTTCATCAAAATCAAGAGTAGGTATTGGCGTTTCTTCATTTAAATCAAATTCCATTGCTTCTATATAATATGTTCCATCCATTAAGATACATGAATATCCATTATAAAAGTAAACTTTATTCTCTAATCCTAATGAGGAAATTTCAATAATCACACTAGGATTAATACCACTTGTGTCAATTTTCATCTTAACTGAAGTATTAAGTTCCATGCCAGATGCATTGATATTCAATACACATGATAAATCCAACTTTTCAGAATCATAATAACTATTAAGAGCATTTTGAACATCATCAATAGTTTTATTCGACTTAATATTGCATCCAAATAATCCAAATACTAGAAATAATACTAAAAGTACATTAAATTTCTTAAGTTTCATTTTTCCCTCCCAAATATAAACTTTAACTGTATTATATCATTTTTAAAATAATAAAGGAATACTGTTTTTAAAAATATAGTAATTTTTCATTATATTATTTATAATAAGTTTATTTATGTTTTTTTATTTTAAATTGTTTAACTATTTTGGTTCAGTTCTTTTTATTAGTTGTTTTATATTTTTGTTTGAATAAATATAATATTCTTATACTTATAATAATTTAATAATATTACTTATCATTATTTAAAGATATAATTTAGTGAATATAAAATGATAAAAAATTTTTAAAGACCTAAACTAGTAATAAATACGATAGTTTAGGCCAATTTTTAATAATCTTTTTTTTAAAACTATTTACTTTTAACAATTTTTTTATATTTAATTACAAGATCAATAAAATCTTTTCGATAATAATTTTCAAAATATAATGAATCAGCTTCTAATCTTTCAATTACATTTTCTAGGTTTGCATTTTGTTTATACTTTGAATTAAGTAATATTAAACCAAATTCAACAACGCATCCAATAAATTTTGCATCACTACTTGGTGTAGAACTTATATTATTAGTTACTTTGAAACTATCTTCATACACTTCATCATTTTTAGTATCATTATCTTTATATCTTATTAATAGACTACCAATGTCTTCAGTTCGATTATTATTTAATTTTAACTCATAGATTGCTGTAACTTGTAAACCTGTACCAATTTCACCAGCATCAGTAGTATCATCATCAAATTGTTCATCTGATAGTTTACGATTTTCATATCCAATTAAACGATATTCTAATACAGAATTCTTATTAAATGTAATTTGGGCTTTTGCATCTCTTGCAACAGTATATAATGTACCATTAATATCATCGACGAATGCTTTTCTTGCTGAAGATATGTCATCAATATAATGATATACACCATTACCTGCTCCAGCAATTCTTTCTAGTTTTTCATCTTTATAATTACCCATACCAAAACCATATGCTGAAAAATAAATTCCTGTTTTACGTTTTTCTGATATGTATTCAACTAATTCATCCGTATCTGAAATTCCAACATTATAGTCACCATCAGTTGCTAGAACTATTCTATTATTACCATTTTCTATAAAATACTCTCTAGCTACTTCATATGCTGTTTGTAATCCTTTTTGACCAGCAGTAGCTCCATTAGCTTCTAATTTATTTATGTCTTTAATGATACTATCATAATCATTTATTGACTTTCCTTGAAATACTATTTTTTCACCACTTGCATAAGTTACTAAAGAAATAACATCATTTTTGCCCATTTGTTCTACCAGTAATTTAAAGGCTTCTTTAGCTAATGTTAATTTATTAGGACTGGCCATTGATCCAGAAACATCTACTAATAATACTATGTTATTTGCAATATCTTCCAAATCCATTTTTTCTGTTTCTAAACCAATCATCATTAAATATGTATTAGGATTCCACGGTGTTTGGATAATTTCTGATTTAAAACCGAACACATCATTTTCTTTTGGTTGATTATAATCGTATTTAAAAAAATTTACCATTTCTTCTATTCTAACAACATTAGAATCAATCGAATTACCTTCATTAATTTGCGATCTAATAAATGAATATGCTGCTGTATTATTGCTTAAAGATATATTAGATTTATCCTTTACATCAGTTTTTATAAATGAATTTTCTTTAATATCTTGAAATTCATCGTCATTAGTATCTCGATCGTAATTATAGTAAGAGTCATTAGAGTCATGCTGTTGTCTTGGTACACTACAACTTACTAATAAAAATGAAATACATAGAATAAAAATTATACAAAATATTTTTTTCATATTATTTCCCCCCATTTAATAATATGACTAAAAAAAAGTTTTGAATAGTTAATTAAGAAATATTTTAGTCAACTTAATATTAACATTTTTAATATAATAATACAATCATTTTTTTTAATTAAATTTTATTTTTTAAAGAAAATTAATGTAATTATAAATATTAAGAAAATGTATACATTTTAAATTATACTGGGTATAAACATTGTAAATAATTAAGATTGGGTGTAAAATATATATTATGTGGAGGTTATAAAATATGAAACTTTTAGTTTTTATTCTAAACAAGTCAGATAAATTAGATCGACTTGTAAAAGAATTTGCAAAGCACGAATTTACTGGTGCTACCGTTATTAATTCCTCTGGCATTGCTCGAAAGATATTGAATTCAAATGACGAGACATTAGGTAATATCGTTGGCTCGTTGAAAAAAATCCTGAATCCAGGAAATGTTCCGAACAATACCATCTTAATGGTAGTAAATGAAGAAAGGGTAAATCAAGTTGTTGAGGTTATCGAATCTGTAGTTGGAAGTTTGGAAAATCCAGATACAGGTATCGTATTTACTTTACCTGTTGATTTTGTAAAGGGTATGAAACATTAATATGAACATTCTATTATATTTATCAATTATTTTATTTACAGGTTTGTTATTTGGTAAATTAGCAAAACTTGTGAAACTACCAAATGTTACTGGCTATATTGTTGGTGGCATTATAATGGTTCCTGTATTAGGATTATTAAATATAAACATAATTCCTGAAGAAGGCCTTGAAGAATTAAGTATTATTTCAAATATTGCTTTAGGATTTATTGCCTTTTCTATAGGAACTGAATTTAAACTTGAATATTTCAAAAAAGTAGGTGCACAACCAATTATTATTGCAATCTTTGAATCATTCTTTGCAATTATTGTTGTATTCTTACTATTATTATTATTTAAACAAGGTTTACAATTCTCACTTGTTCTATCAGCAATCGCAGCTGCAACTGCCCCTGCTGCAACAATTATGGTTATTAAACAATATAAAGCTAAAGGTGATGTTACTGAAAACTTGCTTTCTGTTGTTGCTTTAGATGATGCAACAGCAATTATTTTCTTTGGAATTTTTGTTGCAATTGCCCAAGCTGTTGGAAGTACTGGTGAAGCAACACTATTCTTAAGTATTGCAAAACCATTCTTAGAAATTTTTGTAAGTCTTGCTATAGGTGTTGTTGCTGGTATCCTTTTAACACTAGGTGTTAAATGGTTTACAGGTAGAGGAAATAGACTAAGTCTTGTATTAGCAATGATCTTAGGTGTTTCTTCTATGACTCTTGTTCTTAAAACTATATCTGCAGATTTTGAGTTTTCAGCATTATTATCTTGTATGATGATGGGTGCTGTATTTACTAATAAGGTTAAGGAAGATGCATTTGATACTGTAATGTATCTAGTTGATCGTTTTAACCCACCAATTCTAATTTTATTCTTTGTACTTAGTGGTATGGAACTTAATTTAAAAGTACTTGCAACTGTTGGTATAATTGGTGTTGTTTATATTATTGGTAGAGTTATTGGTAAAGTATTTGGTGCATATTTTGGAGCTGTTGTAAGTAAAGCTCCAAGTAATGTTAAGAAATATCTTGGTTTTGGACTAGTTCCTCAAGCCGGTGTTGCTATTGGTTTAACTATTGTTGCTGATTCTATTGTTCCTCAATATGCTGCAACAATCAAAGCTGTAATTTTATCAGCAACATTTATTTATGAATTAGTTGGTCCTTCAATTACTAAGGCAAGTCTTAAGGCTGCTGGAGAAATTGAAAAATAATGATTGATTTAAGATTGTTTTTATAACAATCTTTTTTTATATAATAAGAAAAGCTATAGTTTAAATTAACTATAGCTTTATAAATTTACCATTTATTCTTTATATGTTCAACTGCACATAAACAGTTTTTAATTTCTAATACTACACCATCATCTAATACACATTTACCAGAGATATTACCAAATACTTGATGCTGATTTGATCCTATAATGACAATATTGATTATTGCTTTTCTGTCTATGATTGGTTCAAATGTCATTTCGAATCGTTTATCATTTGAAGTTATTGTCCAAGTTTTCATATAATCATAATTACCTTTTTTATCTTTAGGAATATTAATATCTACTAAATCAAGTTTATGAGCTTTTCCCTTATAGAATATCATATTTTCACTGGCTGCTGAGGTATCACCAAATCCATAACCAATATTAAAACCAAATTTTTGACCATTATGTAGGGCTGAGCAAGTTCCCCAATACCATACACCCTTTCTTAACCAAACACCCCTACCCCAATCTAAACATGCAAAGGTATCTTTTTTAGAAAATTCATAGACTTGTTCACCAATTTCAACTTTTCCTGTGGCTGGTATACAATTTATTTTTTGGTTATAATAAAAGGCCTTTTTATCTTCTTTATAAGGAGTAACTATTACCATAGAATCTTGATTAATTGTTTCTAAGATAAATTTTCCTTTATATGTTTTTTTATCTATAAAATTTTTTATTTCAAAAGAAATTTCACGTTTAGTCCCATCATTAACATAGGAAATAAAATGATTTTTTCCTTTTGAAAATACATTACCCATTTTTGAAGTTTTTGGTAGATTTTTCTTACCAAAGGTAAATGCTTGCATTTTACTAATTGTTTTTTCCCAAGGATTATTAGTTAAATCAAGAAATGAAAAACTATCTAATCCCATATATGAGTTATCAGCTACTGTTAAGGCAACTGCATATTTACCATTAGTAATCAAATAATAATCCCATTCTTTTATTCTCCACTTACTAGCTTTAATTGCTTTCCGATCATAATCTAAGATTAATGAATTTGCATAACCACATTCAATTAACTCACCCTTTTCATTTAATAAAGGATGCCTATTTTTAATTTTATGTTCCATAACTATATCCCCCTATATATAATAAAGTTAATGATTATTAATTGTTTATTTTAATATCGTTTTATTCTCTATTTTATTTTTTATTATAATACTTTGCAAGAATCTCTTTTGCCTTTTCTAAGATTTCATTTTTATTATTATGGTATTCATCCATTAAATTATAATATTT
>JAEYQM010000065.1 GCA_023410025.1 Bacillota bacterium | reverse complement strand
AACGCTTTTACATCGTCCGCAAAACTATTGATTACTGCCGTTCTCTGTTTTGACAAAATTCCAATACCAATATTATTCGGCCTTACAGCGTTAACAACACTAAAATAGCCGCCAATACATGCTCCATTTAACATCAATTGTAGAGCCGTAGATGTGCCTTCAAATAAATTACTAAAAGTAGCGCATTCTGGATAATGACCACTACTATCTTTGTACATAATTGGATTATTTTTACAGTAGCAATATAAATTTAATCCATTAACACTTTTTGCATCTAGATATTCAACATCATCAGGACTTATAAATCTACATAATTATGGTGTATAATACCTTGAGGATAACCAAAATAATGACGTCTCAACATCATAATAATATCTATTATAAATAAAAAAACTTAATTATAATACTATTTAGGCACTAATATTATCTGATAATGAAATATACTATCGTACTTTGTTTTTGAAACTCCATAACTTATATAAATAGTTTATCAAAATATTATATTAATAGTCAATAAAAGTCTCAAATCATTTACAATTAAACCATTATTAATACTATAAAGGTAAAAAGCAGTTCATTTAACTGCTTTACTTTTTTATATTCAAGATTATTTATAATTTTTAATAAAAATAATTTTAGTTTTCAAAAAATAAACTAAAAAGATAATTTAAATAAATTCAGAAACAATATCAATCTTATAAATGTCATCAAAATTAATCTTTTTCATAACAATTGTAAGATTAAAATACACAAAATCGATATTACTAATTACACCAGTTGTTTCTATATATTCCATATTTTCATAATGGACTACCTTAACAATCATACCTTTTTTTAATGTACTTATGTAGTTAGAAATATTTTCCTTAGATTCCTCAGATAAATCAATCTTATCAACTAGAATTCTTTCTTTTTCTCTTAGTGCCTTATCTAGACCCTTAACAGCTGCAAAGGGCATAAACAACTTGGCACGTTCTGATTTTTCATTCTTCTTCACCACTATTATGTCCTCCTATCAGTTTATTTCGTTTTAAAGTAGTCGCACCCTCTTCTAAATTCATTCCTCTTAATATTGAACTTTTCCCAAATTTCTTTTTTATTCTATTCATTGTTTCTTCAATCGCTTTTTCTTTTTTCACTTCTTCAGGATCAGTGAATAAATCTAATTGTTCATATGAATCATCAACTAAATTTCCAAAGCCAACATTTAATCTTCTAATCAAAACATCTTTATGGGTTGTCTTTTCAAAAATATTTATCACATATTCTTTTAATACGGAAAACACATTTGTAGTCTGTGTCATCTTAATTGATCCACCCGTCATCTTGACCTCATCTTTAGAATATCCTACACTAACGGCAACCCAATTAGTAACTAATCCCTTATCTACTAAATCTAGACTCAATAAATCAACCATTTCTGTTAGTGCTAACTTAGCCTTTTCATACGGATAATCTTCAAATAATATTTGACCACTTGATATCGAATTCCCCTTAGGTTTATATTTTTTGATATCAGCAATAGTAGTTGGCTCAATTCCATTAGCATGATCAATTAAATATTCAGCATTTATCCCAAACTCTTTATATAGGATTTTTGGATCAATTTGCGTTACTCCATACATATCATAAATCCCATATTTTTCTAGTCTTCTAGCTATCCCACTACCTACTTGCCAAAAATCAGTAATCGGTCTGTGATGCCATAATTCTTTTTTATACTTTTCTTCATCAAGATAGCCAATATTACTCTTTACATGTTTTGCTGTAATATCTAAAGCAACCTTCGCAAGATACATATTTGTACCAATTCCCGCTGTAGCCGTAATACCAATTTCTGATACAACATTTTCAATAATTTTTCTAGCTAATTCTTCTGCTGTCATTTTATATAATTTTAAATATTTAGTAATATCTAAAAAAGATTCGTCAATTGAATAAACATGGATATCATCTTTAGAAACATATTTTAAATATATCCCATAAATCTCAGCAGCATATTTAATATAAAAACTCATTCTTGGAAGAGCTGTAACATAGTTGATTCCTTTAGGTATATCAAAAATACGACATCTATTACTTACACCTAATGCCTTCATTGCCGGAGACACAGCTAAACAAATTGCCCCTTTACCCCTTGAAGGATCAGCAACAACTAAATTGACTTCAAAAGGATCAAGTCCCCTTTCAACACATTCAACTGAAGCATAAAAGGACTTTAAATCAATACATAAATATACTCTATTCATAATATCCACCATCTGTATTTAATTTTACCATAAATAAATTGTTAATACAATTTATAATAAAATACTTACAAATATTTTTTAGATAAAAATTGACAAGCATATTGGAAATGATATAATATTCATGTGAGTAAATTTTATATTTTAAGGGTGATAAAATGACAAAACTTAATACTTACGTTGTTCCTAATTATTATAAAAATTTTAAATGTAAAGGTAGAGATTGCCGAAGCAGTTGTTGCATAGGATGGGATGTAACAATATCAATGAGAGAATTTCTTCAATTACAAAGTTTAGATTGTTCTATTGAAATAAAAAATACAATTGAAAACTCTCTTATTATGAATTCTTATCCAACATCTGATAGATATGGAAAACTGGCAAAAAATGAAAATAAAGACTGTAATCTACATATGAAAAACGGATTATGTTATTTACATAGCAATTTTGGAGAGGATATCCTTCCTTTAATTTGCCAATACTATCCCTAGGGCCCCAAGATTCTATTTAAATTATGAATGTTTTTGCTCTAATAGTTGTGAGAAGGTTATTGAATTATTAAATGAAAATAATTCTCCATTATCACTAGAAACAATGCAACTAAGTTTTTTAAAAGTAAATGATTTAACTGAAAATAAAATAATTGAAAAAGATGTATACAATAATATAAGAAAATACTCTTTTGATATTATGTCAGATCGTACTTTATCACTTACAAAAAGACTTGCATTACTTGGTAAATTTTTAGAATTAGTAAGTTATGTATTAGAAGATAATATAAACATCAACTATGGAGATTTATTAAAAGAATCACATATCTACCATTTTCCCTAAAACTAATAATGAAACATTAATAAATCTTCAGGATAAAATTTTAGGTTATTATCTATTTAGAAATAAAAGTTTGCATAAATATACTAATGAATTATTTAATTTTATTATTTCAACTGATAAAATAACAAAATACCAAGTGAATATTGAATTATTATTAGCTAAATTTCCAAATATTGAAATACTATTTGAAAAACTATTGGTAAATCAATTATACTTTCATCATTATCCTTTATCAAATGATCAATTTGATTTATTAGTTGAATATCAATCAATTTGTGGAACATATTTATTTATGGACTATATATC
>JAEYQM010000042.1 GCA_023410025.1 Bacillota bacterium | reverse complement strand
TAAAATTATTATTTTTAAATGATTATTAACAAATAATAATAATCAGATTTTTTATAATTTAGCTGTATTTACAAATTAAGAATATCATATTTAAGAAATTAAGTCAATACTACTATAAATCTTTTTTAAATGTAGTGCTATATTACAACACATATGAGACTTTACTTGTATAAAATACATAATTACATTTTGTGTCAACTTATCTTTCAAATAAGTATTGTGTATCTGTACTAAATATCATATTTCTAAAGTTTCGTTAATAAGTTGGAATAAACAATATGATGGTACTACTCTTTTAGTAAAGTGTAGAAATCACATGCTAAACATCCAAGAGAACATACAGATTATGAGTATAAAAATATTATTAATTAGATCAAGGGTAACCCAAATAATGTTCTAAATCAGTTATATAATAAGATAAGATATAAAATTGCACATTCTAGGCATTATACTAGTTTATATAGGGTTTTATTTAAACTAGGTTATTATCTAAATAGATCAAAAAAAGCCATACAAACTTAAAAATTCAATACACCTGAGTTTTAAGGTGAAAAGATAAAATTAAACCAATACAAACTGAGGAATCTTAAATGAACAAAATTGTTGATATTTAAATTGACATTTATATAAAACCTAGAACATCAAGACATAATGGTAAAATAGAACGCAGCAATAGAAATTACAACAAAAGATTTTATAAGCATCTAAAGTTTTATAGTTTTGAATATTTACAAAATCAAATGATAAAATATTTATATAGATTTAACACAATTGGGATGACTAAATTAAATTATAAAACACCAGTTAAAAAACGAAATGAATTAATAAAAGCAGGCAAGACAAATTATTTAACTGTTTTTATAAAATAAAAAAATTTTACCTTTTATAAGAGGGGGAAATTCCCCATTACCCGCCCCTTGTCATCTTCTTTTGTTAAAATAAAAATATTCTCAAATCATTTACTATTAAACAAATAGCAAAAAACCTATTCAACAACTTAGTTTGAATAGGTTTATATTTATGCAATTTCTCATATCACACTTCCATATATTGCTTCATTTTTTCGCTTCTACTTGGATGTCTTAATTTACGTAAAGCTTTTGCTTCAATTTGACGTACACGTTCACGTGTAAGTCCTAGACCTTGACCAATTTCTTCAAGTGTCTTAGATTGACCATCATGAATTCCAAATCTTTGAGTAATTACTTGATATTCTTTTTGATTTAACTCACGTAAAATCCTATGTAATTCTGCTTTATATTCAACTTTTACAATTTCTTCAAATGCATTAGCTGTGTTTGTATCGCAAATTAAATCTCCTAAATTTGATGCGTCTTCTTCACCAACTGGAGTATCTAATGAAATCTTATCATTTACATAGCCTTGTATTTCTTTAACTCTTTCTACTTTTTCGCCCATTTCCTCAGCAATTTCTTCAACTGTTGGCGTACGTCCTAATTCAGTTTCTAGAGTTCTTTCAATACGTTTCATTTTACTAATATATGATGAAATATGAACTGGGATTCTTATTGTTCTAGCTTGGTTTTGAATACCACGGATTATACTCTTTCTAATCCAATTACTTGCGTAAGTACTAAATCTAGCACCACGTTTTGAATCGAATTTATCTACAGCTCTCATTAATCCCATGTTACCTTCTTGGATTAAGTCGTCTTGTGATAATCCCTTATTTCGATATTTTGAACTCCACCATACAACAAGACGTAAGTTACAATTTATAAAATATTCTTTGCTAGCTTCGCCGCGATCAATTATATCCTGTAAATCTAATTTTTCTTCCTCAGTTAAATTATCAAATTCTTTCTCTAACTTATCTTGTGCTTCAACACCAGCTTTAATTTCATCTGCTAGAGCAAATTCTTCCTCAGCTGTGAGTAAAGGAAAACCTTTTATATCATTAATGTAAGCTGTTAAACTATCTGTAGCCTTAGGTAATTTTTCGATTTCTTCATCTACTTCTTGAATATCCTCAGGTATTGCTTCTTCTTCATCTATTTCTTCATCTTGCATGATTAGGTCTATTTCTTCATCGTGTAGCTTTTTAACAACTTTTTCATATTCTGGACTATTTCTTTCAATAAACTTTACTAATTGTTCTTCATAAATAAATCCATTTTTCATTGCCTTATTCATTAAATCATTTAAAGTTTCATTCATTATACTCACCACCTTTCCTAAAGATATTATTATTTTAAGATGGGACATATTTTTTTATACATCTATGAAATATCTGCTAAAAAACTTGTCCTCTTTATTTCTTTACACAATTTTACTTTTAATTCATAAAATTTAATTAATCATATAACAAAATATTTACATTTAAGCAAATATACAACAATTTACAATAATAAATTGTATTATGTTACATTTTTCGCATATTTTATATATGTATCTTACGCAATGATTATAGCATATAAACCTAAAATTTACTATATATATGACTAGTATTTCCTGTTTTTACCAATAAAATGTTTGTTTATAAAATAACCTATAATTGCAAACATAAGTGTAACTGAAAAAATTATAACAGTTAGTGTCCAATTTCCAGATATAATACTAGTTCCCCCAATTGTTGAAGTTACAATAGAAGGTATACGTGCAAATAGACTTATTATTAAAAATCTAAAAAAATTCATTTTTACAAATGGGGCAAAATATGTTATTAAATCTTTTGGGGTACCAGGGATAAAAAACAATGTAAAGACAGTAATATCCTTTTTCTGCTTATTATTAATAAACTTAAAATCATCTAATTTATCTGGATCAACAAATAAACTGATAAATGGTTTACCAATCCATTTTGATAAAACATAAATTATAACTGTACCAATTGCAATTCCTAATAGACATGTAAGTGTACCAATTATTGGTCCATACATTATCCCCATTATTATTTCAACTGGTTCACCCGGTAAAAATGCAATAACGACTTGAGCAATTTGAATATTAAGCATTACTAACCAACCAAGAAATCCCATATCAGAAATTTTATTCTGAATCTCTATTCTTGATTGCTCATCTCCTAATCTTAAGATATAGGGAAAAGCATAGATTGTAATAAATATCATAACTCCCATAAATAAGCAAAATAAAGCAATTCTTATTTTTTTATTCATAATATTCTCCTGTTTATATCTTAACACAATTAGGTAAATTTACACAAGGAAATTATATCAAATGCTCAAGTCATTATTTATTCTCAACAAAAAAATGCTAAATACTAAAAGTAGAACTACTTAAAGTAATTAACATTTTAATTATCTAAAATGAAACTATTTCTTTAAATTGTAGAAAGATTTCATACCATTGTAAACAGATGTTTCGCCTAATTCATCTTCAATTCTTAATAATTGATTGTATTTAGCAACACGGTCTGTTCTACTCATAGAACCAGTCTTAATTTGGCCTGTATTTAAAGCTACAGCAATGTCAGCAATTGTTGTATCTTCTGTTTCACCACTACGGTGTGATACTACTGCAGTATAACCAGCTTTTTTAGCCATTTCAATTGCTTCAAAAGTTTCAGTTAAAGTTCCAATTTGGTTAACTTTAATAAGAATTGAGTTAGCAACACCCATTTGGATACCTTGAGCTAATCTCTTAGTGTTAGTAACGAATAAGTCATCACCAACTAATTGAATCTTCTTACCAAGTCTTTCTGTAAGGATTTTCCATCCTTCCCAGTCGTTTTCATCTAATCCATCTTCGATTGTGATGATTGGATATTTTTCAACTAAACCTTCGTAGAAATCTACTAATTCAACTGAAGTAAATTCTTTTCCACCTTCACCAGCTAATACATATTTTTTCTTAGCTTTATCATAGAATTCGCTTGAAGCTACGTCCATACCGATGAATACATCTTTACCTGGAACATAACCAGCTTTATTAATTGCTTCAATAATTACTTTGATTGCATCTTCATTGCTTTGTAAATTTGGTGCAAATCCACCTTCATCTCCAACAGCAGTGTTTAATCCCATTGAACTTAAAACTTTTTTAAGGTTATGGAATACTTCTGCACCCATTCTGATTGCTTCTTTGAATGATTCTGCACCAACAGGTAAAATCATAAATTCTTGGAAGTCAACGTTGTTGTCAGCATGGCTACCACCATTGATGATATTCATCATTGGAGTTGGTAATTCTTTTGCATTGAATCCACCTAAGTAGTTGTATAATGGTAATCCACATAAATCAGCAGCAGCACGAGCAACAGCCATAGATACACCTAGGATTGCGTTAGCTCCTAATTTTCCTTTGTTTTCAGTACCATCTAATTCAATCATTAAATGGTCAATTCCAACTTGATCAAATACATTCATTCCAATAATTTCTGGAGCAATAACTTCGTTAACATTTTCAACGGCAGTTAAAACACCTTTTCCTAAATAACGGCTCTTGTCTCCATCACGTAATTCAACAGCTTCATGTTCACCAGTTGAAGCACCACTTGGCACCATAGCGCGTCCAAATCCTTCGCTCTCAGTATAAACTTCTACTTCGATTGTTGGATTACCACGTGAGTCAATAACTTCACGAGCATAAACTTCTCTAATAAATGGCATATTTTTTCTCCTTTATAAATTTATTATTACACCTTTCGGCGTTTACTAACCTTAGTTATTTTTTTATTAAACTATTTCCAGTCATAAATTTTGATTTTTTAACATTCAACAATTCTAACATTGTAGGAGCAATATCTCCTAAGTTTCCGCCCTTATTTAATTCAATCCCTTTTTTACATACAATGAAAGGAACTGGATTTGTAGAGTGAGCTGAGAATGGTTGACCATTT
The DNA here is from genome assembly GCA_023410025.1 of Bacillota bacterium. Lineage (GTDB taxonomy): Bacteria > Bacillota_I > Bacilli_A > ML615J-28 > CAG-698 > JAEYQM01. Next base: position 36,959 of record JAEYQM010000042.1, on the reverse strand, counting down.
TCATCTAATAATTTATCAGCATTTCCGTGATCGGCAGTTACAAGTAACACCCCATCAACTGATTTAATTGCTTTGTAAATTTCACCAACACATTTATCAACTGTTTCAACAGCTTTAATTGTAGCATCCATATTACATGTATGTCCAACCATATCACAATTAGCAAAGTTTAAAATTATTGTATCATATTTCTTACTTAAAATTGCTTCAACAACTTTATCTTTAACTTCATAAGCACTCATTTCAGGTTGTAAATCAAACGTTGCAACTTTTGGAGAAGATACTAAAATTCTATCTGCACCCTTAATGTCTTTTTCAACGCCACCATCAAAGAAATATGTTACGTGAGCATATTTTTCAGTTTCAGCAATTCTTAATTGCGTCATATTGTTTGCTGCAATAATTTCACCATATGTATCAGTTAATTCTTGAACATCAAAAGCAACATTAGCAATTACGTCTTCAGAGTAATTCATCATTGTTGAGAAAGTTAAGTTTTCAAATTTCTTACCCTTGAATCCTGTCTTTTCAATATTGCTTAATCCTATAGATAATTGAATAGCACGATCAGGACGGAAATTAGCATGAATTACGCTATCGCCATCATTAATAAAACTATCAGTATTTGCAAGATAAGGTAAAACGAATTCATCGGTTACATTATTAGCATATGATTCTTTTAAACCAGCAAATAACTCTTTTACTGGAGCTTGGTTATAAACTAAAGCATCGTAAGCAAGTTGTTGACGAGCCCAGTTTTTGTCACGGTCCATTGCATAGTAGCGTCCACTAACAACACCTATTTTTGCATTTCCAAGTTCTTTACATTTGTCTTCAATTTGTTTTAAATATACTTCTGCTGATTTTGGAGGAACATCACGTCCATCTAAAAAGGCATGGACAACAATTTCCTTAACTCCAGCTTGTGAAGCTTTTTCCATTAAATAAATAAAATGGTCAATATGAGAGTGAACTCCACCATCACTTAGTAAACCCATAATATGAAGTTTACTATTGTTTTTAATAGCATTTTTAATTGCTTTATCAATTGCTGGATTTTTGATTAATTCATCTGTTCTTACAGCAATATTCACACGTGTAAGAGATTGATAAACAACACGGCCAGCTCCAATATTCATGTGGCCAACTTCACTATTACCCATTTGACCCATAGGTAAACCTACTGCTTCACCGCTTGCTTCTAAAAGAGTGTTTGGATATTCTTTGAATAAATAATCCAAATTAGGTTTATTAGCTGCTTTAATAGCATTTCCTTTAACCACATCTGTTATTCCATAACCATCTAGGATAGTTAACATAACTAATTTCTTATCCATAATTTCACCTATTTCCTTCATATATTATACTACAACTTTATTAATTTTCAATACATAAAACGTATACACTAAATTATTTTTATTTCATTACTCACTTTTTGACTCAAAAAATCATAGTTTTTGCTTATAGGGATTATTTTTTTAAACACAATTATCAAAATAAATACTTCTATTGGAAGTAGTATTAGATTCTTTGTTATACCACCGATTAAATAAGCATAAAAAGTCTTTTTAGAGTATAAAATACTCAACCATACAGAACCTAAGTATGCATTAACAAATATGTTAACAAAAAACTTAGATATAAATATTTTAAACATTGATATCCTAGTTCTGTATAAAAACACACTATATATTAATGCCCCTAAAACAGCACTTAATGTATAACCTGGAAAAAATTCTCCACCAGCACCACCGCCAATAAAATACCCCAAAACATCAGATATTATCCCATAAGCTATTGCAACAACAGGCCCAAACAAAAATGAGGAAATTGCTGTTGGAATAAAAGTAAACATAATTTGACGTGTAAAAACTTTAATAGGAAAAATTGTACCTATTAAATTTAAGGCAATATCAAATGCGATTAAAATAGATACCATAGCAATAGTCTTTACAAATTTAAACTCTTCTAATGCTAATCGCCAATACTCTTTACTAAATAGCCGTAAACAAATTTTTTGATTCTTAGTTTTCACAATAAAAAAAGACCTCCATTACAAGAGATCCGCAAACAGCGGACGCGCCAAATTACCGCCACTTTGTGTTCGTCCATACCCTACATCCCATAGTATAGCACTTAACGCAATTTGACTACTCTGTACTTACTATTATATATTTTCTAGAAAAATTGTCAATTAAAAAATCTTAATATAAAAATGATAACGCAACCAAAAATAACAACTATTAAATAGTTGTTATTTATCAATATCAAATATAATTTTTAAAGCATTTTTTTCAAGTCTTGAAACTTGCGCTTGTGATATTCCAATTTCCTCTGCAATTTCCATTTGTGTCTTTCCTAAAAAGTATCTTTCATTAATGATACTTTTTTCTCTTTCAGAAAGTTTTTTTACACCTTCTTTAATTGTTAATTCAAGTATCTTTTTTTCTTCACTGTTTTCTTGGTCTTTTATTTGATCAATTAAGTAAATTTCATCATTACCATTATTGTATATTGGTGTATAAATTGATATAGGGTCTTGTATTGCTTCCATTGCTACGATAACATCAATTGGATCTGCCCCAACTGCAATAGCAATTTCTTCAGTTGTTGGATCCTTTTGATATTCTTTAATATATTCTTCTTTAAATTGTAATGATTTATAAGCCAAATCTTTTAAACTTCTTGATACTCTTACAGAAGAGTTATCACGAAGATATCTTCTAATCTCACCAATTATCATAGGTACAGCATAAGTTGAAAACCTAACCCCATGACTCATATCAAAATTATCAATTGCTTTTAAAAGCCCTAAACACCCTACCTGAAATAAATCATCTAAATTTTCTTTACGATTTGAAAATTTTTTGATTACACTTAAAATTAATTTTAGATTTCCATAAACTAACTCATCGCGTGCCTCATCATCTCCAGCATGACTTAAAACAATTAATTCCATCATTCTGTCATTTGAAATTGTTTTTAGAGAGGATGTGTTTATCCCAGTAATTTCAACACGATTGCGCATTTCATACACCTCCATATTATATAATGTGGAGATAAATGCGCATTTATTCATTTACATTTAAAATTATTATTTACCTGTTACTTCCAGAAGTAACAAAATAACGCATTTTGTCAATTATTCTTTTTTCAAGTCTAGAAATGTAAGATTGTGAGATACCCAAAAGTTTTGCAACTTCCTTTTGAGTTAAAGCTTCTTTATCAAATAATCCATAACGCATTTCAATAATTTCTCTTTCCCTATCAGTTAAAGAATAAAGTGCATTATAAAGATTCTTTTGTTCTTCTTCCTTAGTCATGACATCAATTGTCTCTTCATCAATTGAACCAAGTATATCTGCTAAGACCATTTCATTACCCTCACTATCAACATTTAAAACTTCATCTAATGAAACTTCTTGTCTAATCTTTGTAGTCTTACGTAAATGCATTAAGATTTCATTTTCTATGCATCTAGATGCATAGGTAGCTAATTTAATATTTTTTTCCATTTTAAATGTCTGTACAGCCTTGATCAATCCCATTGATCCTATACTTATTAAATCCTCTATATTAATTTTTGTTGATTCAAATTTCTTGGCAATATAAACGACTAAACGTAAATTATGGACAATCAATACATCTCTGGCATCTATATCACCATTCTTACAAAGATTAAGAAGTTTTAACTCTTCCTCTTCTTCTAATGGTGGTGGCAATATATTATTACTATTTATGTAATAACATTTTCTTTGTTTTAATAATTTTGATAATAACCTAAAAATAAATTTAATCATTCTCTCACCTCACATAATTAATTGATAATTCAATAAGCATTCAAATCCATCTAAATCACTAAAACAGACATAAACTTCTTTTTCAATAAAACTCTTACCTATTTTTATCTTAAATTTTTTCGGTTTATATAAACGTTGTATTGAATTATTGGCAATAGTTTTAATATTAATGCAGACATTACTAGTAAGATTACTACATAAATACTTCCTATCAATAAATATAATGGGTGTGTTTTCATATAAAGAGAAATTGCCTGTATCTAAAAATCCAGCCATAGAAAAGGATGTTTTTTCAAATTGAACACTAATATTATATTTAAAATTATTAATAAATATGCTCATCTTTTTAAAACTTTGTACAACAACAAGGATAATTAATATTATGATTGAATATATTATTTCAAATCCTTTAATTTTATAACTAGTCATGATCCCACAAAAAGCAAACATAAATAAATAAAACAAACTTGATTTAATTAGAAACTTGTGTTTACCCATTCCAATAAACACCAAAGCTAAACCACCTAAAAATTTAGATAGAGTATAAAAATGATAATTAAACAAGCTGATTATAACCATTAATCCAGAGAAAGTAGAAGATAATGTAACCTTCTTATAAATAATTTTCTCACAAAATAATAATTGGATTAAACTCATAACAATAAATGAAAGCAAAAAATTAAGTAAAAAAACTAGGTCAATATATATTTTCATTATCCCCCACCCTGTATAAATTATATAAGAAAGCAAATAAAAAAAATGTCACAGTATAGGAATATCAAAAAATATTTACAAAATAAAAATAGTCACATTTATGTGACTATTTAAATCTATTCTTAAGCCAGAATGGTAATGCATCTCCTGGTTTTCTTTCTTTCTTTTCTTCTTGTGTATTTCCACCACCAATAGTGATTTTTTCTTCAACTTCAGCAATTGGTTTTGAAATTTGAATAAATTCTTCACTTGGGCTTTCTTCAATACTATCAAAGCCAGTCGCGATTACTGTTACAATTAGTTCTCCTTGAAGGTCAACATTAAATCCTGTACCCATAACGATATCAATATCAGGCGAAGAAGCATTTCTTATTTCGCTGGTTACATCGTAAATTTCTTGCATTGTAATATCAATATCACTTGTAATAAAGACAATAGCATCAGTAGCACCATTAATATCGATTTCAAGTAATGGACTTCTAATAGCTTTTCTTGCAGCTTCAACCGCTCTATTTGGTCCACTAGCAATACCAATACCCATTAATGCAGTACCTTTATTCTTCATAACATTTTTAACATCGGCAAAGTCTACATTGATTAATCCTGGAATTGTAACAATTTCAGCAATACCTTGTACACCACGACGAAGTACGTTATCTACTTCACGGAATGACTCTAACATAGTCATTGTCTTATCAGCAAGTGTTAATAATTTATCATTTGGAACAACAATTAATGTATCTACATAAGGTTTTAAATCAGCTAAACCCTTCATCGCTTGATTATGTCTTTTACGTCCTTCAAAAGTAAATGGTTTTGTAACAATACCAACTGTAAGACATCCTAATTCTTTAGCAACCCTAGCAACAACAGGACAAGCACCAGTTCCAGTACCTCCACCCATACCTGCAGTAATGAATACCATGTCACTACCTTTAAGAATTTCTCTAATATCATCTTCAGATTCTTCAGCAGCTTGACGTCCAATTTCTGGATCAGCCCCTGCTCCAAGTCCCTTCGTTAAAACCTTACCAATTTGTAAACGAATATCCGCTTTGGCTAAACGAAGTACTTGCGCGTCGGTATTTATTACAACGAATTCTACACCTTTAACATCGTTTTCGATCATTCGGTTAACAGCATTACCGCCTCCACCACCAACTCCAACGACTTTTAATACCGGTTTTTCATTAAATGCATCTTGATTAAACATTTGTACTTTGCCTCCTAAAGGGTTTTTCTTAAGTACATTATATCACGAAACAATTTAAAAATAAAGTATTTTTACATTTTTTATTTTATTGGGAAGGATTAATACACAATATAGATGGTTTTAAAAAAGGGGTTAACCCTTTTAAAATATTAATTTCATATTAAATTTTTTATCTCTTTAATAAAAGATTCACGGGCTTTGAAGTTAGAAATTTTTGATAGATTAGTGATAAACTTTACTCTTAATTCCATATTAGTTTCTAATTCTTTTATAGCTTCTACAATCCTATCTTTTGTAATTTCTTTTTCTAATAATTTCATTGCACAATCATTATTAACTAGTATATCTGCATTTTTTTCTTGATGATTATTTGTTACATTAGGTGATGGTATAAGTAAACAAACCTTTCTTAGGGCCATCATTTCAACTAGAGTCGTTGCCCCACTTCTTGAAACAACTACACTGGCTTTATTTAAATATTCAATTAATTTATCAGTAAATCCAATAATTTCAAAATTATAATTACTTACTTTTTTAATCTTTTCAATGTTTTCTTGATAATATTTATTACCAGTAATTAATATAATTTTATATTTTAATTTTTCAAATTCGTCTTTAGCAGCAATAAAAGAATCATTAATAAATTTACTTCCTCTACTTCCCCCGACAACAACAATGGTTTTACTTTGTTCTTGTTTTAATTTGTTTGACTCATAAATTTCGCTCATTCTTGGATTTCCAACAATAACGACATTTTTATTTTTGATTTTATCTTTAATTGGAAATGACAACAATACCTTATCAACTTTTTTTTCAATTAATTTATTAGATAGTCCCATTACGGCATTTTGTTCATGGAGTATTGTTTTAATTTTTAGTTTTGTTGCAATTCTAATTACTACGCCACTAATATATCCACCCATCCCAATTACAATATCAGGTTTAATATTTTTTAAAACTGATTTTGTTTGTTTATTTGCAATTAATAATTTTTTTAGAGTGTTTATATTATATATTGATATGCTTCTTCTAAATCCTTGCATATCAATATAATATTTTTCTTTAAAATATTTTATTTTATCAACTAAATCTTTTTCTAATCCTTTTTTTGTACCAATAAAATATAACTCAAATTCTTTTGATAATTCACTTAATAGAGGAATTAATGGATATACATGACCAAGTGTTCCCCCACCAACAAATATTATTTTTTTCATAACTCACCTGTAATCATAATTTTGATATTTACTAATGCTTATAAGAATACCCATCATTATCATCGAAAGAACTAAACTAGACCCACCATAACTAAAAAATGGTAGTGTAATTCCCGTGACCGGAAGTAAGCCAACAACAACTCCAACATTAATAAACACTTGAACAAATAAACTAACACATATTCCTAAACTTAAAAACTTTAAGAAATTATCTTCAACACTTAAGCTTACTAATATTCCTCGATAAAGAATAATAAAATATAAAAGCAATACGATAATTCCACCAATTAATCCAAACTCTTCTAAAATAATTGCAAATATAAAGTCATTTTGAGGTTCTGGTAAAAAAAAGTGTTTTTGCATACTTCTATTAAAACCATGCCCAAATAATCCACCTGGTGTTATTGCAAATATTGATTGTATCCCTTGAAACCCCGTACCTAATGGATCACTCCAGGGATCAATAAAAGCAAGTATCCTATCTAATCGGTAAGGAGCACTTAGTATTAGAGCACATGCCCCAATGACTCCAAAACAAATAATTACAATAAAGTATTTTAAAGGGGCACCACTACAAAAAATAACAATGAAACATGAAAGAATTAATACTAAACCAGTACCAAAATCAGGTTGTAACATTATAACTAAAAATATTATAACACTTAATCCAATTAAAGAATAAAAATGTCTTGCTTTTTCTAAATCCTTATAATTATCACCTAAATATTTTGATATTAATAGAATAATCCCTAACTTCATAAATTCTGAAGGTTGAATTGAAAAATTTCCAAAACCAATCCAACTTCTAGCTCCACCGCGTTCTAATCCAATACCTGGAATTAATACTAAAATTAGCAATGCGAAACAAATAAAAAATATCCAACTTATCATTTTTTTGATTTTTTTTATATCAACTTTAATTATTGTAATCATTAATAATAATCCTACAATAAAAAAAGCAAATTGTCTTTTTAAAAAATAAAATGAGTCTTTATATTTATAATACCCAACAACATTACTAGCACTAAATACCATTAATAGACCAAATAAACAAAGTATTATTACCGCAACCAATATTACATAATCAACATTTCTCTTGTGCATATCATCACCTAATATATAATATTAGAAAATAAATTTTTTATAACATTTTGATTTTATTAGTTATTATTTTTATAGGTAAAATTAAGAAAACCTCTATTTAAAATAGAGGTTAATTTTATAATTTACTTACATATTTAATTGTAAAAACATTATCGTATAATGTAACCATATAACGAACATTTAAATAATCAAAGTATAATTTGCCATCAATCATTTGACCATTATATCCATTTACATAGTAATCTACAATTTGTTTCTTCTTTTCAGAAATTGTTGTAAAGTCATCTAAATAATTAAATGTATATTTAGATTCTTCTAAATATTCATCTTTTTTTAATACTTTTTCTAATTCAAGAGTTGTACCAACTTGGAACTTAACTCTATTTGGTAATGTAAGAATAAGAACTTGTTTTTCAGTTCCTTCTTTAATTACCATTAAAGGATAATATAGATACATACTTAAATTATTTGTATATCTCCATACATAATATGTTTTACCATCACTTGAAAATCGTCGATAATCAATTGATAATTTTAAACCATTTTCTAAATTGATAAAGGCAGTTTCATCAAATATTTCTTGATTGTCAACTTGTATTTTTCCAGCTACTTGTTTACCATTTTCACCTAAAGAATTAATTCTCGTCAATGTTTCAACAGCTTGAGCTTGAATTACATATTCAACTCTATCTTCATATGACTTTAATAAATTAGCAATATCTTCACTTAATTTATAATCATCATTTGACGCAAATACAGTGTAATATGGTTTAGAAACATATTTGATTGTATTATAAACTCCATCAAATGAAAATGTAAAGGAAGGAATGTCTTCTTCTTTATATGGCATAAATGGTATATACTTTTTCTCTATTTTTAATTCTACTTGCCCTTCATTAGCAACAACGTCATTTTTAAAACACCCAGTTAATGTAAATACAAATAAAAGTAAAATTAATATTAATAGTTTTTTCATCTTAAAAATCCTTATCATTATTATTTAATCCATATTCACGATATACTTGTTCTTTAAATTCTAAGAATCGATCTTCTTTTATAGCCTGTCTAATGTTAGCAGTTAAGTCAACTAAGAATTGAATATTATGAATACTTAATAAACGCATCCCTAATATTTCATTAGCTTTAAATAGATGTCTTAAATAAGCCTTAGTATAGTTCTTACAAGTATAACAATTACATTTTGGATCAAGACTTGTAAAGTCTTCAGAAAATTCTTTATTCTTAATTAATACACGACCATAACTTGTCATTGCTGTTCCGTGACGAGCAATTCTTGTTGGTAGAACACAGTCAAACATATCAACACCACGTTCAACAGCATCTAGGATTGCTCCTGGAGAACCTACACCCATTAAATATCTAGGTTTATCTTCAGGTAATAGTGGAACTGTAAATTCTAATACATTGTTTTGTATTTCTTTAGGTTCACCAACACTTAATCCACCAATTGAGAAACCGTCAAAATCCATTTTAACTAACTCTTCGGCAGAGTGCTTTCTTAAATCCAAATATTCTCCACCTTGAACAATACCAAATAAACCTTGAGTAGTTTTGTTCTTATGAGCATCTAGACTTCTTTTTGCCCATCTTAAAGTTCTTTCAACAGAGTTTTTCATATATTCATAAGTTGCCGGATATGGTGGACATTCATCAAATGCCATCATAATATCAGACCCTAAACTATTTTGAATTTCCATTGAAATTTCTGGAGACAAGAATAATGCTGCTCCACTCTTATGATGTTTGAAGTAAACTCCTTCTTCTTTTATATCTCTTAGTTTTGCCAGACTAAATACTTGGAATCCTCCTGAGTCAGTTAAGATTGAACGATCCCAATTCATAAATTTATGTAATCCACCAGCTTTTTCAATTAACTTATGTCCTGGTTGATTCCATAAATGATATGTATTACCTAAAATAATTTGCGATCCTATTTCTTCTAAATCTTCCTTTACAAGTGTCTTTACTGTTCCTTGCGTCCCAACTGCCATAAATACAGGTGTTTCAAATGAACCATGAGGAGTCGTTATAACACCTAATCTAGCACTACACTCGCTACTTTTCTTTTTTAATTCATATTTAATAACCATAAATTTACCTCATTAATATTATTATACCACTAAAACTTAAATAATTCTATAATCTCTTATTTTTCTTAAATAAATAAAAAAATGAGGAAATCCTCACTTTATAAACATTGAATCCCCAAATGAGAAGAATCGATATTTATTATCAATTGCTTCTTGGTAACTTTTCATAATTAATTCACGACTACTAAAAGCACTAACTAACATAATTAATGTTGATTTTGGTAAATGGAAATTGGTTATTAAAGCATCAACAGCTTTAAATTTATATCCAGGAAAAATAAAAATATTTGTATCTTCATAAGTTGGTACAAATTTACCGTATTTAGTCATGATGGCTTCTAAGGTTCTTGTTGAAGTGGTACCAACACTAACAATTCTCTTACCATTTGCTTTAGCTAAATTTAATCTTTCAGCCGTATATTCATCCATTTTAAAAAATTCTGAATGCATTACATGATCTTCAATTTTTTCAGTTGACATTGGTCGAAATGTTCCTAAACCAACATGTAAAGTAACATATAATATTTCAACACCTTTTTTCTTTAACTCTTCAAAGATTTCTGGTGTAAAATGAAGTCCAGCTGTAGGGCTTGCTGCACTACCAACTTCTTTTGCGTATACAGTTTGATATCTTGAACCATCTTTTAATTTTTCATGAATATATGGAGGAAGGGGCATTTCTCCTAATTTTTCTAATATTTCTAAGAAAATTCCTTCATAGATAAATTCAATATGACAAATTCCATCATCATATTTACCTACAACTTTCCCTTTCATTATTCCGTTAAAATCAATTTCTGTTCCTACTTTAATACGTCTAGCAGGTTTTACTAATGATTCATAAACATTCTTATCAACCTCTTTTAAAAGTAATAATTCAATACTTGCATTAGTATCTACTTTGTTTCCATATATTCTAGATGGCATTACTTTTGTATCATTTAAAACTAAAACATCATTACTATCTAAATAATCAACAATGTTATAAAAATGTTTATGTTCAATTGTATTATTAGTTTTATTAACTACTAATAGGCGAGAACTGCTTCTCTTCTCAAGAGGAGTTTGAGCAATCAATTCCTCTGGTAAATAATAATCAAAATCTTTAACGTCCATTTTCTATTCCTAAATGTTTATACGCTTTTTCAGTAACAATTCTACCTCTTGGCGTACGAACTATAAATCCTTCCTGTAGTAAATAAGGTTCATATACATCTTCTAAAGTTGTAACTTCTTCACCAATTGATGAAGCTATGGCATTAAGACCAGCAGGACCACCCTTAAAATTATTAATAATTGTTTTAAGATATCTGTGGTCAGTTTGATTTAATCCTGCTGTGTCAATATTAAGTTTATTTAATGAAAGATTAGCAACCTCTTTTTTTATGAACTTATTATCGCTATCTATAAACTGGGAAAAATCCCTCACTCTTCTAAATAATCTATTGGCTACACGAGGTGTGCCTCTTGATCTTTTGGCAATTTCAATCGCCGCATCATCTTCTATGGCATAATCATAAATTTCAGATGTTCTTACAATAATTTCTTTTAACTCTTCATTAGTGTAGTAATTAATTTGATGAATTATTCCAAACCTGTCTCGAAGTGGGCTGGATAAATCCCCTGGTCTTGTTGTCGCACCAATTAATGTAAATGGTGGTAAATCAATACGGATTGTTGAGGCGGTTGAATCCTTACCAACAACAATATCAATTGCATAATCTTCCATTGCTGAATACAGTACTTCTTCAATAATTTTCGGTAGTCTATGAATCTCATCGATGAATAATACATCTCCGGGATTTAAACTTGAAAGGATAGCCGCAAGATCTCCAACCCTTGTAATTGAAGGGGCGGTAACAATTTTTATATTGGCATTCATTTCATTGGCAATAATATTTGCCATTGTTGTTTTACCAAGCCCTGGTGGACCATATAATAAAACATGGTCTAAACATTCATTACGCATTAGAGCTGTAGTAATAAATACATTAAGCATTTCTTTTAGTTCTTTTTGACCTATGTATTCATTTAATCTTTGCGGACGTAAACTACCTTCGTTTTCATCTAATAATAAATCTTCTTTTACCACAAATTGTTTTCCTTTCAATTTACATTTTTTTCTTACTATGCTATAATTAAACTAAGGAAGTGAAATTATGTATAATTATATAAAGGGAGTAATTACCCATACATTTTCAAGTTATATTGTTCTTGAAAATAATAATATTGGCTATACCATTAAAACTCCCAACCCTTTTTCTTTTAGTGTAGGTGAACAAGTTTTAATACACACATATCTTCATGTTAGAGAAGATATATTTGAATTATATGGTTTTAAAACATTAGAAGAAAAAGAATTATTTTTAAAATTAATTTCTGTAAAGGGAATTGGTCCTAAAGGTGCACTTGCCATTGTTGCTAATGGCGATATTAATCGTCTTGAAGAAGCAATTATTAATGGCGATATTGCATATCTTAAGAAATTCCCTGGCGTCGGAGCTAAAGCAAGTAGTCAAATTATTCTTGACTTACAAGGTAAACTAATCCAAGGTCAACAATCAAAACTTGATCCAAAAATCGAGAATGTGAAAGAGGCATTAAAATCACTTGGATATAGTAATCAAGAAGTCAAAAAGTTAGATAAATTTCTAAATGAAAATCTTCATTTATCAATTGAAGTTTTAATTAAAGAGAGTCTTAAAAAACTATTTTAAAACCGTTTCTTAAAGAAACGGTTTTTTTATATTTGACCCATTCTTAATCTTGTTTTTTGGTCTTTAGTAATATTTTTAACTTCATTATTAAATTTATTATTTGCTTCTTTTTTCTTTTTCTTTAAAATATTAGAAAACTCATTTTTTGCATCTTTAATATTATTATTAATGTTATTAACAATAGAGTTGTAATCAGCCATATCATTTTTTTGTATATTTTCATTTTTAAGTTGATATTTCTTGATTTTATCCTCTAACTCTTTGCAATTTAAGTTAAACTCTTCATTACTAAAGGCGAAATCATTTATAATTTCATTATTTAAATTATTTAAATTATTATTAACATTTGCAAAATTTTGCTTGATTCTATCTTCTTTTGATAGATAGTTATTATTAGCTGATAAGATACCATCTTTTAAAGATAAACCATTAATATTTTTAAATAAACTTAAATATTTATTAAAACTATTTACCTCTTCATTAATATAATTACTATAATTTTTAGAAATTACTAAAATTTCATTTAAAATTCTTTCAATTGAAATTTTTAATTGTTTATTAAAATCATTTAATCTATCTTTTTGATCAGATTTAAATTGCTTATATAAACTCTTGATTTTATCTCTATATGAATTATAGTTAAATTCATTAAAACTATATGAATGATAATCAGCTATTAAAAGAGATTCATATAATGTTTTTTCTAAACTATAGATATTATTCCAATGAGTAACTAAAAGATTTTCAAAAACTAATAGATAATTACTTACAATAGTATTTAATAATTCATTTAGATCTTTAGTTCGATTATAAAAATTATTGTTAGTATCAACTAAATGTTTGTAAATATCATCAAGTCGCATATTATCTTCAACCGTAATATTATTAAATAAATCAACTGTTTGATCATAACTAACTTTGTTATAATTATTATCAATAGTATTGATTTTATTATAATTTTCTTTTATCTTTTCATGATATGCTTTTTTAAAATTAGCTTTTTCATCTTTATAAGTCTTCTCATTAATATTAGCTTGTTTATATGCTCCAAAGTCATATTCAACATTAGCTATATCCATTTCACGTTGAAGTCTTAATTTTTCATATTTTAATGCTTCAATTTGAAGATTATATTCTTCCCTTAAAATACGGTTATCTCGATTATATTCTGCTTCGTATTTGGCAAACTTAATTTCTAAATCGCGAATATCCTTATTGTATTTTTTCTTAAGTTTAGCAATCTGATTAATGCCATCCTTACGAAAATCTATAACTTCTTTAGTATTCTGATAATTATGATTATTTTCAAGTTCAGAACTTGTTTTAATTTCTGGAGATAGAATTTCATTTTCAATTTTTGAAACTTCATATCTCATTTTCTTTTCAATATCATTCAATTTATTTTTAAATAAATTCTTTTCTTCTTCAAATTCAATTAGTTTTGCTTTTAGACTAAGAATACATTCACGATCAATTGTATTAATCCTTTGGTTTAAATCAAAAATAGCCTTTTTCTTAGCTTGTTTAAAATCACTAAGTTTTTCTTCTTTAATACTTAGAATTAATTCTTTATCTTGAACTGAGTTATGAGAAGCGTTATATTCAGATATTACTTTTTCTAATTCTGACTGTAGATGTTGAATAATTGATTTAATAGTGGAAATATTTTGGTTATTATTTTCGTCATTTTGTTGGTACTTAGATTCCAATAATTCTACTTTTGTTTTACTAACAATTTTATCATCAATTAATTTCTTTGCAAACTCATCTTGTTTTAATAAATAGTCGTTTTGATACTCATCTAATTGGATTTGTAAATTATTAAATAAATCTTTTATTTGTGAAAAATAATCCCCATATTTCATATTTCTTACCCACTATCTTATTCTAAAATTACCTTTTCCTTTTCCCTTACCCTTACTTTGTTTTCTTTGAGCTTGAGGCATTGGGTTTTGCATTTTCTTAGTCATATCAGCTTCAGTTAAACCGCTTAATGCTTTTAGTTGTTGTTTCATATCGTCAAATTGCTTTGTTAGGGCATTAACTTCTTGATATGGACGTCCAGAACCTTTACTAATTCTTTCACGTCTTGATGGGCTCTTAGCAACTAGCTCTGGATTTTTTCTTTCTTGAGAAGTCATTGATCCAATAATTGCTTCAATAAAATTAAATTTCTTATCATCAATATCTAAGTTTTTAAGTTGAGAACCAAGACCAGGAATTAATGATAAAATACCTTTTAATGATCCTAATTTTTTTATTGTTTTAAGTTGTTTTAAAAAGTCATTATAATTGAAAACACCCTTTTGGATTCTTTCCATTGTTTTTAATGCTTCATCTTCATCTATGGCTTCTGTTGCCTTTTCAATTAAAGTAACAACATCTCCCATTCCTAGGATTCTTCCAGCCATTCTTTCTGGATGGAATACTTCTATTTGATCTAGTTTTTCACCTAAACCAATAAATTTAATTGGAATATTTGTTAAGTATCTAATAGATAATGCAGCACCACCACGAGTATCACCATCAAGTTTTGTAAGAACACATCCTGTTATTGGAAGTCTTTCATTAAATGTTGTGATAACATTGATTGAGTCTTGCCCCATCATTGAATCAATTGTAAGTAGTATTTCATCAGGTTTAGCTACTTTTACAACATCATCCAATTCATCCATCATTGTATCATCAATGTGTAAACGACCAGCTGTATCAACAATTACTAAATCATAATTCTTTTCTCTAGCATACGCTAACCCTTTTTTTACAATCTCATCAACTGGGTGATTAGTACCCATTTCAAATACTTCAATTCCTAATTGTTTACCAACTGTAACTAATTGGTTAACAGCAGCAGGTCTATAGATATCGGCTGCAATTAACATAGGTTTCTTCTTATCAGTTTTTCTTAAGTAGTTAGCAAGTTTTCCAGCATGTGTTGTTTTACCACTACCTTGTAAACCTACAAATAAAACCACGGAAATTCCATTTGCTTTATAGATAATCGGAGATGCTTCTTCTCCCATTAATTTCTTTAATTCGTCATGTACGATTTTAATTACTTGATCTCCAGGAGTTAAAGATTTCATAACCTTTTCTCCTAACGCCTTTGCTTTTACTTCACTAGTAAAGTTCTTAACTACTTTATAGTTAACATCGGCTTCAAGAAGTGATAATCGTACTTCTTTCATCATCTCGTCAATGTCATTCTCATTTAATTTTCCGCGACCTGTAATTCGGCGGATACTCATCTGAATTCTTTCCGATAAACTTTCAAAAGGCATATAAACTACTCCACATTCTTTAATTTTTCAATTAATTCTAAAATCTCAGGGTTATCACTATTTAGATAACCATCATAAATTTCATTACGTTTCTTTTCTTTATCAACTAAACCAAGTTTTTCTTCATATTGTTCTAGTAAGGTATAGATTTTCTTTAGTTGGTCAAAAATTGCACTTCTACTTACATTATGAATTTCCGCAATCTCAGCTAAACTTAAATCATCAAAATAATAACTCTTAAAATACTCTTGTTGTTTTAGAGTTAATAATTCGCTATATTGATCAAACAAATTATTATAAAATTCTTTTTTTCCAAGTAGATCCATTTTTACACCTCATCGATCATATCTGCAAACAATCCATAAACATATTGCTCAATATCAAAATATTCAATATCGTCAATTTTTTCACCTAAACATACAAACTTAATTGGTATATTATAAATATCCCTAATGGCAAGAACAATCCCACCCTTAGCAGTCCCATCAAGTTTTGTAAGAACAACGCCAGTTACATCTGTTGCCTCAATAAAGGCTTTCGCTTGGTTTAATCCATTTTGTCCAGTGGTTGCATCGATTACTAAAAGTGTATCTTGAGGAGCATTGGGAACTTCACGAGATATAACTTTTTTAATCTTTTCTAATTCTTTCATTAGATTAACTTTAGTTTGAAGACGTCCTGCTGTATCACATAATAGGACATCATAATTTTCTCTTTTAGCTTTCTTGATTGCATCAAATATAACACTAGATGGGTCGCTACCTTCAGGACCTTCAACTACTTCAACTCCTGCGCGATCTCCCCAAATTTTAAGTTGGTCAATTGCCCCAGCTCTGAAAGTATCTCCTGCAGCTAGTAAAACTTTTTTACCTTCTTTTTTTAGTTTATTGGCAATTTTAGCAATTGTTGTGGTTTTACCTACACCATTTACACCAACAAATAGATAAACATTTAGTTCGCCCTTTTTGTATACTAAATTGGAATTAACAACTTCCCCTTTTAAGTATATATCAAACATTTTATCTACAATTATAGGTTGTAAACTTTTTGCTTCAGTTATATTTTTAGTTCTAACATCATTTTTTAAATTGTCAATAAAGTTAATGACAGTTTCAACGCCCATATCAGCCATTACAAATATTTCTTCAAGTTCATCAAATAACTCTTCAGTTATTTCATTATATCCACTAAATAAAGATGCAAGACGACCAAATGCAGTCCTTCTTGTTTTTTCCATCCCTATACGATATTTTTTAGCTTCTTCTTTTTTTGCTTTACTCTTAAATATATCAAATAATCCCATAGTAATCACTCTTTCTTATATTGATTATACCACAAAACTAAAATAAATAAAACAATATAATTACAAAAAAATATCCAGTGTTAAGCATTATATAATATTAAATTTTAAATTAAAAAACCATATTTAAATATGGTTTTAGTTCAAATTATTGATTTTGTTCTTCAGTTGGTAAAGTTGTGTAGGTTGATTTACATTCAGGGTATCTATTACAAGCATAGAACTTTTGTCCTTTACTTCTACCCCTCTTACTAATTCTTTCAACAATTTCACCCTGATGACATACAGGACATTTAACACCTGTTAATACTTCTTCTTTTTCTTGTTTTTTTATATAACGACATTTTGGGAATCCACTACATGCAACAAATTCTCCAAAACGACCATTTCTAATTACTAAATTACTTCCACATTCAGGACAAAGTTCATCTAAAACAATTGGATATAATCTTTCCATTGCCTCATTAGCATAATCTAGTAAAGGTTTAAACTTATCATAAAAACTCTTTAATTCATCATTCCAAACAAGTTTTCCTTCTGAAATATCATCTAATACTTCTTCCATTTCAGCAGTATATTTGATGTTGATAATTAGTGAGAAAAACTCATCTAGTTTATCAGAAGTAAGGATTCCTTGAGGAGTCGCAACAAACATCTTCTTTTCTACTTTAATATAATTTCTTAATTTTAAAGTTTCCATTGTTACTGCATATGTTGACGGTCTACCAATACCAAGTTCTTCCATTTTCTTAATTAATCTAGCTTCTGAGTATCTTAATGGTGGATTCGTAAACTTTTGTTCTGGTGTAATTTTTGGATCATGAACTTCATCACCGATATGTAAATCAGGTAATTGTTTTTGATCACTTGTCTCATAACTACTATATAAGGCAAGATATCCATCAAAAATTATCTTTTCACCAGTCGTATCAAATTCATAACCATTATTACCAATAATAACTTTTTCATCCTCAACTATAGCATTACTCATTAAACATGAAATTGCACGATCATAAATTAATGAATAAATCTTATATTCTTCATTAGTTAGATAATCCTTTACAGAATCAGGTGTATAACTTACTTTTGAAGGTCTAATTGCTTCATGGGCATCTTGAACATTCTTCGAAGGTTTAGATGTATCTACATATCCACGATAGTATTTTTCACCATAATTATTTATAATATGTTCTTTACCTTCATTAATAAATTCATTTGATAATCTAACACTATCCGTACGCATATAGGTAATTAAACCGACTCTTTCGTTTTTAAGTTCAATACCTTCATATAACTTTTGAGCAATCATCATTGTTTTTTTCGAATTGAAATTATATTTAGATGATGCTTCTTGTTGAAGAGTTGAAGTAATAAAAGGTGGCTTTGCAGCTTTTTCACGAATTTTATTAATTTTATCAATTACTTTATATTCACTAGATAAACTATTTAAAATATTATCTGTTTCTTCTTTACTACTAATTTTAAGTTTTTCACCATTAAAACGTTCAAGTTTAGCTTTAATTTTTTTATTTTTCTTTGATGTTTCTAAGAAAATATCCCAATATTCATCAGGGATAAAGTTTTGAATTTCTTTTTCTCTATCAACAACTAATTTTAAAGCAACTGATTGCACACGTCCTGCCGATTTAGAACCAATTTTCTTTTGAAGTAATTTAGATAAGCTAAATCCAATAATACGGTCAAGAATTCTTCTTGATTCTTGTGATTTAACTAAATCCATATCAATTGAACGTCCATTTTCAATGGCATTTAAAACTGCTGGTTTTGTAATTTCATTAAATACAATACGTTCATAATTTTTATTTTCTAGACCTAAAACATCGTATAAATGCCAACTAATGGCTTCCCCTTCACGGTCCGGGTCGGTTGCAAGATAGACTTTTTCTGAACCTTTAACTTCGGCTTTTAGAGATTTAACAATCTCTTTTTTATCCTTCATTATTTTATACATTGGTTTAAAGTCATTCTCTATTTCAACACCATATCCGCCATGACCTCTTGTTGTTAAGTCACGGATATGACCCTTACTTGATGTAACTACATAATCACTACCTAAATATTTTTCAATAGTTTTTGATTTTGCAGGCGATTCTACGATTACTAAATATTTCGCCATAACGCCACTCCTTTATTTCGTTTATGTAATAAATATATTATGCATAATTAGTTTAATTATTATTATTTTTTAATTGTCTACATTATAGTATGAAATATGGATATTGTCAAATAAATTATTTTAATAAAAATCTGGAACTAAATTGGAATTTTTGGTTTCTTCTTCGCTATTTACGATTGCAACTTCGGTTGTTATGAACATTCCTGAAATAGAGGCTGCGTTTAATAGTGCTGATTTTGTTACTTTTGTTGGGTCAACAATACCTTCTTCAAACATATCTACCCACAATCCCCTTCTTGCATCAAAGCCGATAGTACCATTTTTTTTAATTTGATTTTCTAATATTTCTTGTGGATTAAATCCAGAGTTTTTAGCTATTTGCTTAATTGGTGCAAGTAATGATTCAATAACAACTTCTATTCCTTTTTGAACGTCATCTATACTTGATGTTATTTTCTCCTTCAAATCTTTATATACTTCAACAAGTATTAATCCTCCTCCAGGAACAATTCCTTCTTCTACGGCAGCCTTTGTTGCATTAAGAGCATCTTCATATCGTAATTTTTTATCATTAAGCTCGGCTTCTGTTAATCCTCCAACCTTAAGTAGAGCAATGCCATTTGTTAGTTTGGCTAATCTTTCACTAAGTTTTCTTTTGTCATATTCACTTGTTGATACTAGTAATCTATCTTTTAGTTCTTGTTTTCTACTTTCTAGTTTTTCTTTATCACCAAATCCACCAATAAGTGTAGTACTATCTTTTGTTATAATAACTTTATTAGTAGATCCCAAATCACTTATAGACATGTTCTTTAATTCCATTCCTAAATCCTTAGAACATAAGGTAGCTCCCGTAAGAATTGCAATATCATTTAATACTTCTTTTTGATTATCACCAAATCCTGGAGCTTTTGTCATGGCGACATTAAATGCTCCTCGTAGTTTATTTACTAATACCGTACTTATTACTTCATTATCAAAATCTTCACCTATTATTAATAGTGGTTTGTTTATTTCCATCACATATTCTAGGATTGGGAGTATCTCTTTTATAGTTGATATTTTTTGATCAGTTATAAATATATATGGTTTTTCTAAAACTATTTCTAAGGTTTCTCGATTAGTTACAAAATATGGAGAAACATATCCTCTATCATATTGCATCCCCTCAACAATCTTTAAAGTTGTATCAAAACCATTTGATTCTTCAATATTGATTACTCCATCTGGTCCAACCTCATCTAGTGCCATAGCGATCATTTCACCTATATTTTTGTCTCCTGAAGAAATTGTAGCAACATTTGCTACTTCTTTACTAGTTTTTATTTCTTTACTTCTTTTAATTATTTCTTCACTAATTTTCTTAGCAGCATAATCAATTCCCTCTTTTACAAAAACAGGGTTTGCACCATTATTAATTGCATCAATTCCCCTATGAATCATTTCTTGTGCTAGTACTATTGCAGTTGTTGTTCCATCCCCTGCTAAGTCATTAGTTTTACTTGCTACTTCATATAGTAGTTTTGCACCCATATTTTCAAATTTATTTTTTAAAACAATTTCCTTAGCAATTGTGACACCATCATTAGTAATTATTGGTGTTTTACTAGGTGATTCAAATGTAACATTTCTACCCTTTGGACCAAGAGTAATTTTTACAGCATCAGAAAGTATATCAACGCCTCTTAACATTGACCTTCTTGCTTCATCAGAAAATAATATTTCTTTAGCCATATTCCCTCCTAATCAATTACAGCAATAATATCTTTTTGACTTATAATTAAATAATCATTTCCTTCATTATTTACTGATATTGCCTTTTCTTTTAAAAATAAGACGATATTTTCTATTTCTATTGATTGTTGTGTATTAATATTTTCAATAATACAATCTGGGCCAAAAGCTTTTATAACCCCCATTATTCCGCTATTATTTGAATTATTTAAAATAATTCCACTACGTGTTTTAAGAACCTGATTTAACTCTACAACTAAAATATTATCTTTAAGTGGATGAACCATCATAACCTCCTATATTTTATTTCATTAAATAATATTCCAAATGCCTGTCTTTATTCATATTAAAAAGCTTATTTAGAAATCTAAATAAGCTTTTCTTGTACATATAATAAATCACTCACAGGTTTAAAACTTTTACGGTGATGGATTGTTACTCCATGTTTTAAAATGGCCTCTTTATGAAACTTAGTAACATAACCTTTATGTTTTTTAAAACCATATTCAGGGAACTCTTTATCAAGTTCATCCATATAACGATCCCTTTGTACCTTTGCAATAATTGATGCAGCAGCAATTGCTGCGCATTTTGCATCCCCTTTAATAATATCCATTACTGGAATATTAATATCAAGTTTCATTGCATCAGTAACAACATAATCAACTCTTGTTTTCATATTATTGACACAATATGTCATTGCTTGTTTACTTGCTTGATAGACATTAAGTCTATCTACTGTTTCAACATCCATAAACTTAACAACAACTTCTATTGCTTCTTTCATAATGATATCATAAAACTTTTCTCTTTGTTTTAAAGATAATTGTTTTGAATCATTAATACCTTCTAGTTTAAACCCTCTTGGTAGAATAACTCCGCATGCCACTAGTGGTCCTGCCATTGGCCCTCTACCTACCTCATCACAACCAACTATAAACTCGTATCCTTGGTTATGAAGGGTTTGTTCTATTTCATAAATATCAATCATAATTAGTCCTGTCTAAAGTAATTTTTCCTAGCTTGTTTGATCTAAAGTCATTGAGAATTGCATCATACACCTTCTCATAATCATAACCGTCATTTAAGAAAAACCCTCGGTTTGCTGCAATCTTATCAAGTATTTTTACATTTTCTTCTTCAATGCTTACATTGTATTTTTCTAATGAACTTGGATAATATTTCTTTAAATAATCAAGTAAATAAACAATTAAATCATCTTTAATAATGATATCATCTTTAATTGCACCGGTTATAGCTAGATGGAAACCAACTCTTTGGTCATCAAATTTAGGCCATAATACTCCGGGAGTATCAATTAAATCCAAATCCTTATTTATTCTAATCCATTGTTGGGATTTAGTTACGCCAGGTCTGTTTTCAACATTAGCTACTTTTTTATTTACAATTTTATTAATTAAAGTACTTTTACCAACATTAGGAATACCAACAACCATTGCTCTTATTGCCCTTGGTTTCATTCCCTTTGCAGCTTCTTTTTCTAGTTTTTCTTTTACAACTTCACGAGCTTTTGTAACAATTTTATTTGTATTTAACCCTGTTATGGAATCAATTAATAGACTTTCTACATTTTCACCTTTAAAGTAGTTTTGCCAAAAACTATTTTGACTACTATCAGCCATAGTAGCTTTAGTCATTAAAACTAGTCTTGGTTTGTTTTTTAGAATCTGAGCAATCATCGGGTTTCTACTTGATAATGGTATCCTTGCATCAACTAATTCAAATACGATATCTACCAATTTTAAATTTTCTTCTATTTCATTTCTTGCTTTGGCCATATGTCCAGGAAACCATTGAATCATAATATCACCTCACTTTTTCCCAAAGTAAAATTCCTTTTTGTACATATTTTACTTCTCCAATTAACAAATCTTCATTAACTAAGCCAATTATTCTTGAGTCATTACTGCTTGGTCTATTATCACCTAATAACAAGTAATAACCGTCAGGGATAATTATATTATTTAATTCGGTTGGTAAAATTGTTTCATAACCAAATAGATCTAAATAAGGTTCTTCATAATATTTATCATTAATATATAGTCCACCATCGATATAAGTAATCCTATCTCCTGGTAAACCAATAACGCGCTTAACCCATAAACTTCCATTTTCTGATAAAGGAATATTTTCTAATCTATCCTCATCAACATAAAATACAACTACATCAAATCTTTCAATTTTTGAATGTCTTTGAACAACAATTCTTTCACCTTCAAATAATGTATTTTGCATTGATGTTCCTCTAACTTTAGGAAAAATTAGAAATAAACTAAATACATGAATGAAGATTACAGCAAATACTGCTGTATTAAAATAATCTAAAAACGAAAAGAAAATGTTTATTGTTTTATCTTTTAAACCAAAATCTTTATAACGGCTTATTACATAAATAGTTGATATAATTACTGAGAATATTAATAAATATAATGCAAAGCGTTTATTTACGATTGATAATTGGTATTTAGAAATCATAGTCATTATAAATAAGATAACAGTCATTATAATTAATGAAATTATTTTGTTTCTTATTTTATTTTTTATCATAAATCTGCCAACATACTTTCTAATTGTTCCATGCTCATTTCTACAGTTCTGGCTCTACTTCCTAAATTTTCAGAAACTACGCCAAGATCTTGTAAGGCATTAACAATTGATTGGGCTCTATTAAACCCGATATTAAATGTTTTTTGAATTCGATTGATTGATGCTGAATCATTTTCAACAACAAATCTTGCAACTGCTTCAAAATACTCATCATTAATTCCTGAGGATTCATCAGCTCCAGCAATTTTACTTTCTAAATCATCTTCCGTAAATAAGAAATTAGCATCACTTACTTCACGTATATGATCAGTAATTTTTGATATTTCATCATTTGAAATATATGCTCCTTGTAATCTTTGTTCATTGACACTGTCATTATATAACATGTCACCATTACCTAATAATTTTTCTGCTCCTCCATGGTCAAGGATAATACTTGAGTCAACTTGTGTTTTAACGTGGAAAGCAATTCTTGTTGGAATATTAGTTTTAATTGTACCTTTAATAACGTCAACTGATGGTCTTTGTGTTGCAACAATCATGTGAATTCCAGAAGCTCGACCTTTTTGAGTAATTCTTTGGATATAATCTTCAACATCGTTTCCTGCTACCATCATAAGGTCAGCTAACTCATCAATAACAATTACTAAATAAGGAATTGGTCGTGCATTAGGATTTGTTTCACAAACCTTTGCATATTCTTCATAATCACGACAACGATATGTTCTAAATAATTGATATCTATTTTGCATTTCTTCAACTGCCCATTTTAAAGCAGCTGCAGCTATTTTCGGTTCGGTGATTACTGGAGTTGCCAGATGTGGGATGTCTTCATAATTAGAAAACTCAATAATTTTTGGATCAATTAATACTAGTTTTACATCATCTGGATGAGCTTTATATAATATAGAAGCAATAATTGAGTTAATGCAAACACTCTTTCCTGATCCTGTTGTACCACCAATTAAGCAATGTGGCATACTAGCTATGTTTAAATATACAGGTTTACCACTTAAATCCAACCCAAGAACAACATTCATTGGTTTTCCATCGTTTAAGAAATTTTCTTCTTGTAATAATTCTCCAAATAATACGAAGTCTGTTTGACTATTCGGAACTTCAATTCCAATTGTTGATTTACCAGGAATCGGTGCTTGAATTCTAAGACTTTTGGCTTTTAAGTTTGCCATAATATTATCAGAAATAGCTTTTACTTTTTGTACTTTTACACCAGGTTCAAGTTGGACTTCAAATTGCGTAACTGCAGGCCCCTTTGTAAAGTGAACTACTTTACCGGGAATTCCAAACTCATTTAGAGTATTATCAATTTGTTCTCTTTGATACATTACGCCACTCATATCACTTTGACGAACAGGTTTACCCTTCCTTAATAATGATAGTGGTGGAGCAACATATTTATTACTCTTCGTTCTTTCAACTTTTGGTTTTTGAACCTCTTTAACTTCTTTTCTAATTTCAGGTTTTACTTCTACTTTAGGTTGAGAAATAACATCTTCTATAAAATTTTTTTCGCGTCTTGATACTTCTTCAAATTCTTTATCAATTATTTTCTTTTGAACACGACTTTGATATTCTTCCTCATCATTATATTCTTCATAAAAGATAACTTCCTCTTTTTGTCTTGTAACTGGAGTTTCTTTATATATTGTAGATTGAACTCTAGGTGCTTCAAATCTATTTTGATCAACTCTTGTTTTATCTAATCTAGTTTGTTCTTCATTTTCTTTTTTGTAAGTTATATAGTCATTATAATCATCACGAACAACACGATTTTCCGGATCTCTAAATATATCATATTGTCTTCCGGAATTTCCAAATTGAGCGCCATTAAAAGTCAATTCATCTTTTACATTTTTTCCGTATACGGATGATACGAATGGTTCAGTTTTAATTTTAGCTTTTTGTTTTTCTTCTTCAGATTGGTTATTGTTTTCAACTTTAACTGGAACCTGAGGAACTTTGAATTTCTTTCTTTCCATATACTCCTCCTATATATTAGAATCTAGTCCTTGCTCTAATTCTTTGATTGTCTTTTCTACTTCACTTTCAATTGAAACTTCTTTATTAAATACATTTTTACTATATACTTTTATTGTTTCTTCACCAACTATTTCAATTAAAGTTTTGGCTATTTTATTAGTTCCAATATTAATAGTTGTGTTAATCATTAATTTTTTGACCCAATATCCGGGATTAAATACATTAAGTACTGACATGGCTGCTTGGTAAAAACCTGATACATTAGCTTTCTTTGCCGCTTTCATCATTTTATTTTCATCAATTTTTTTCTTTAAATCAATTAGTTTCAAAATTTGTGATATTTTTACACGTTTGAAATTTTTTAAAACTTTACCCTTAAATAAAGAATCAACACGATTTGTTATATAATGATTTAATTCTAAAAATTCATCAATTGATAATTCAAATATTGGATGAACTGATTCAGGATAATATAATTTCGCAATATCATTAATTAATTCCCATGATATATCCTTAATGTCATCAATTTTTCTGTTAATTGGAAGGCTACTTGATTCTTCATAATATTTGTTTGTTGAACTTCTAATTAGTCTTTTTAAATCCTCATCACTAATTTCTGGTTTTGTTTCCTGATAAGCTTTTTGATTTTTCTTAAGCGATGATAGAACAATAACTAAATAGATGAAAAAGCACATCATAAAGCCAACAGCTATACCAGCAAATAATGAAAATATGTTTGCCCAAGAAAATTTATCAAGAAGGGTTTTAATTAATTCACGAATATCATCAAAAACTGTTAATAACATATATTACCCTCCATTATCATAGTCTTATTTTACTACAATTTGACTTTTTTTTCAATGCTTTTATTCCCTTTAAATAAATAAAGATTGCGAAAATGAAAATCTTGTGATAATATAGTCTAAGGTGAAATTATGGGAATAAAAGATTATTTAATAGCTGTGGATTTAGATGGAACATTAATCACAGGATTTGATAAATATGATAAAAAAAGTTTTAGATATTTGAGGAAATTAGCTAAGAAAAATAAAATTGTCATTGCTACAGGAAGACCTCTTCGTTCTAGTAAATATTATTATAATTTATTAGGTTTAAATACGCCTATTATTAATTATAATGGTGCCTTAGTTCAAAACCCTAATGATATGAATTTTAAAAAGTCATTAATTACAATTGATAGACATGATCTTTTTAAATTTATAGATGAAAATGAAGATATTATTGATACAGTCTTTTGTGAGGATGAAGATGATATTTACTTACACAAAGAAACTGAATATGTTGGACCATATTTACACTCTGATGGTGGTAAAGTAGTCACTGGTGATTTAAGACATGGCTTAAAACAAAATCCAAATGGAGCGATATTATTTACTCATCTAGGATCTGAGGCTCGATTAGAGGAATATGTAAATAGAGTATTTCAGGGTCGTATATTAATTAGATTTTGGTATGTAAAAAATGTTGTAGTATCTGAATTTTATAGTAATCAGACCTCAAAAGCAAATGCTTTAATGAAAGTAGCAAGTTATTATAATATTACTCAAGATAAAATTATTGCTATTGGTGATGGTCATAATGATATTGAGATGATTAATTATGCAGGCTATGGAATTGCCATGGGGAATGGTCATAAAGAATTATTAAAAGTTGCTAAATACACTACTAAACCTGTAAAGGAACATGGAGTTTATTATATTTTAAAAAACTTTAAAAAGCTAATATTAAAAGGGAAGAAATTTTAAGATTTCTTCCCTTTTTATTATTCAAATAATTTCTTAACTTGATAATCAAGAATATATTTTTGTAATTCTAAATAGTCTTGTAAACTACCTATTTTAACTCTAACTTCTGTTATATTAGAAGTTATTGAACCAAATAAGTTTTCAGCTGTGACTTTTACATATATAACTTGACCTATTTCATTCATCTTTGTATTATATGAATAGTTTGTTCCCACTCTACGAAGTTCAGATGATGGTATTGATTGCCAGTTTTTCTTGTCTGTAGATATTTCTAAGCTGTAATATACAGATGTCCCAACATTAATTTTAGCTTCTGTAAATATTAATTGAATTGTATTATTTGGAAATACTGTTCCACTAATACGCACATCACCAATTTCACCAATTGGAAGTCCAATATTATCAACATTAGATTCTGAAGTTGTTGCAACTGGTGTTCCTTTTCTATTAGTTCCCGATACTGCAACAATTTTATAGTTATATACTTTATTTTCATCTACTACATCAACAATAATATTATTACCATCGCTATTAGGACCAAGAATTTTAATTAATTGACTTGGATCATCAACATTAACTTCTCCTTCACTTCTGTAAACTGCATATCTTTTCGCATTTGTAGCTGAGTCCCAACGCATCATTACATTTGTTCCTTCTCTTACTACTCTTACATTAGTTACTTGACCAGGAGTAATAGGAGTCATTGTTCCAATTTCCGGTCCAATTACTGGGTTAGCCCAATAGTCATTAATAATTGTTTGAATTCCTGAAAGAGACTTTGCTTGAGCTAAGTATTTGTAGTTAAAAATTGTTGCCCCTTTAATTTCAGGATGTTTAGTATTATATCTTATTTGGTTAGCTGCTTCATTAGGATTTGTTTGCCATGAAAAAGTATTACTTGTTGTATTATATTTCATGTATAAACCCATACCAGTATAAAGGTTAACTTTTTTATTTTTTACAACTTTAGCCCACCAATCAACTACATCAGCATATCCTGCGACATTATGTTCAAAAGCCCAATATGATTGTGGAGTAATATAATCAATCCATTCATTATCTACCCACTTTTTAGTATTAGCATATAGGTAAGATTCATAATGTTCTTGTCCTCTAGTATTTGATCCAGTTGTAATTGCAGTACCGTCGTCATCATATTCAACTATACCATTACCATTTTTCCAAATACCTGTAGGAGCAATCCCTAATTGAACAAAACGATTATTATCCTTATTAAATTTTCTGATTGTAGTGCTTAAGTCCCTAATAAAGATATCAACTTGTTCACGACGCCAATCAGCAATTGTTTTTGTTTGTGAATTCCCTTTATATTTGTTATAAGTGGTTGCATCAGCATTATCTGCCATAGAAGCATAAAAATAGTCATCAAAGTGAATAGCATCCACATCATATCTTTCCATTATTTCAACAACTGTATCAATTACAAATTCTCTAACAGCAGGTTCTCCTGGATTTAGGATTGCACCCTTAGTTCCAATAATAACATTTTCAGCTTTACTTGCTGGATTGTTAGGATAACTTGCATATTTTGCAAGAACTTGATTCAAAGTTGTTACAGTATTTGCTATACGATAAGGATTTAACCATGCATGAAATTCCATACCGCGGCTGTGAACTTCTTCAATAAACCATTCTAAATAATCCCAATTTTCATAATTAGCGTTTCTAGTATAAGAAGATTGTGGATTCAAATCAGATTGATATAAAGCATCATTCATAATTCTGACATGAAATACAATTGCATTCATTCCATATGATTCCATCATATCAAGAACAGAAAGCAATTGGTTTTTTTGTTGTTCATCAGTTGAATATGAACTAATATCACCAACTAATGGCGAAACCCATACCCCTCTAAACTCGCTTTGTTGTTTAGTATATTGAATAGGAATCTGAACTTCTACTGAAGAATTCATATATTTAACATAGCCATTACCGCTAGTTAATTTTAATTTTTCTAAATTAACAGCAGAATTAACGCTCAGTTGCGTAAAAAACACGAAAGACAAAATAACACTTAATAAACTAATAATAAACTTTTTCATGTCTACCTCCTTTACTCATTTTACCCCAATATACGACATAAGTCAAAATAAAGTGCAAACGTTTTTCTTATTTCGCTATAATAAAACCCGCATAAGCGGGTTTTATTATTTTTTCTTGTTCTTAAAATCTTTTTCTATTTCTTCTTTTACATTCCGCTCCAAATCTTTATGGCTAATTAGTGCTTCTCTTTTATCGGTTTTTTTCATTAGATCACCACTAAATTATATGTATAGAATCTATATTATTCTACAATATCTTTAATTTTTTTATAGTCATATCCTTTATTTAGTAAATATGTAATAATTTTTTGTTTTTTTGTGTATGCATCAATATCTTTATCTTGTAATTTTTGAATCTGTTTTTGATAATCTTTTTTTAAAAGTTCATCACTATTATCAATAAAATTTACTTTACTAATTACTAGACTTGCAATATCTAGATTAAATCCATCGCGGTGTAATTTACTTAAGATTGATAATTTTAATGCTTTAACTGGTTTAGATGATTCTCTATTAGCAAGTTTATTAACAATGTTTTCAATTACTTCTTTTTCAGATTGATAATCATACATATATATGGTCTTAGAAATTAACTCTTTGGAAATTCCTTTTTCTAAAAGTTTGTTTTTTAAATAAGCTGGACCCTTATTATTTCTAAGGCAATACTCAAACATATTCTTTGAATATATTTCATCATTTAAATAACCCAACTTTATTAATCTTTCAATTATAATGTCTTTATTGTTTACATCTTTTAGATATTGGATTATTTCAGAAACTGATCTACTTTTATAACTTAAGAATTTTAATGATTTATTAAAATATTTGTTTATTTCAATTTCTTCTAATATTTTATTAAATTCTGTTTTTGTAAAGACTTTATCCTTAAATATATAATATTTTATAATAGTTTCTTCATCAGCTTCAAATTCTTTATCATCAGTTGTAACTAAATAATTATTTTTTTTCTTTTCAACACTTAATATTTTAAATTCACTTTTCATAAGTAAATCCTTCACCACTTACTTCACTAGCACGAACTGCATAAAAGAAAGCTGTTGGATCACATTCTTCAATAATTTTTTTAAGTTTAAAGTATTCAAAGTTTGATAGTACACAAACAAGTTTTTCTTTTTCTTTGTTTGTATATCCACCAACTATTTTCATCTTTGTTACTCCCCTACCGATTTGTTCAAGAATTTTATTTTTAATTTCGTCATTCTTATCAGAAATGATGTAAACAGCTCTTTTATTAAAACCACTAAATATAACTTTATCAACTACAATTCCACTTACAACGGCAAATAAAATTCCATATAGGATTAAACTTAAATCAGAATTTGGAATTAATAAATATCCAAGTAAAATAATTGTTCCATCTATTATAATAATCGATACTGAGAAAGGAATATGGAAGAACTTCAAAAGAATATTTTGAGGAATATCTACTCCTCCAGTTGTTCCACCATTTTTTACTGCAAGACCTAATCCATAACCCATTATTAATGATGAAAATACAATTAATAATAAATTATCATTTACTGTTTCCGGATTTATTGTACTATAAAGTAAATCAAATAATTTTACAAATACCGGAAACATTAGAGAACCATATATTGTTTTTAAGAAAAACTCCTTACCTAAGCATAAAAAACCTAATAACAATAGTAAGATATTCATAATTAGGATTGTTAGAGCCGTATCAAAACCAAATAATTCGTATAAGATTACGCTTATTCCTGATACACCACCAATTACAAACCCTTTAGGTGAAATAAAGAAACTGAAGGCAAAGCTAGCAATAAATACACCTAAAGACATATTTAACCATTCAATAAATTTATTTTTATTTATTTTCATATTTACCTCTGATTATAATTTGACTTAAGATACGCATTAATAAACTCATCTATTTCTCCATCCATAACTGGATTAACATTAAATGTTTCATAATCAGTTCTATGGTCTTTTATTAATGAATATGGGTGGAAAACATAAGATCTAATTTGACTACCGAAGCTATTATCACTAATTTCTCCAGTAACATTTTTAATTTTTTTATCTTGTTCTTCTAATTCTAATTGATATAACTTAGATTTAAGAATTTGTAAAGCTTTCTCACGATTTTGAATTTGGCTTCGTTCGTTTTGACAAGTTACGACAATACCAGTTTTGAGATGGGTAATGCGGATTGCTGAATCGGTTGTATTAACACTTTGTCCCCCAGCACCACTTGAACGATATGTATCTACTCTTATGTCTTCTGGTTTGACTTCAATATTAACATCAGAATCTATCTGAGGATAAACAGTTACAGCACAAAATGATGTATGTCTACGGGAATTGCTATCAAATGGAGAAATACGAACTAAACGGTGAACGCCACTTTCACCTTTTAAATATCCATAAGCCTTATCTCCATGAACAACAAAGCTTACTGATTTTATACCTGCATCTTCACCGGCAATATAGTCAATGACTTCAACATCGTAACCCTGCTTTTCACAATATCTTTTATACATTCTGAATAACATTTCACACCAATCTTGTGATTCAGTTCCACCAGCACCTGGATGCATTTCAATAATGGCATCAGATCCATCATATTCCCTACTTAACAACATCTTAATCTCAAAAGATTCAAGTTCATTACCTAATTTACCAATTAGTTTTTCAATGTCATTGCCTAACGATTCATCTTCATTTTTATACATATCGAAATAAAACTCTAAATCTTCTAATAAAGTATTTAAAGAATTTAAAGTTTCAATTCTTTCTTTTTGATCTTTAATTTCTTTTAAAACCTTTGCACTTTGTTTTGAATTGTTCCAAAAATTAGGATCATTCATTAATTTTTCATTACTAAGAAGGTCCTCTTTTAATTTATCAATATTTATGGCAGTGCCTAACTCTTTAAGTCTTTTATCAAAATTTTCAATGTTTTTGACTATTTCATAATTTTCCATAAGAACCTCCATTTATAAACATGGAAAATACTCAAGAGTAAGTCTTGAGCATTTATCTTCCACAACAGTTTTTATATTTCTTTCCACTACCACAAGGACATGGATCATTTCTACCTACTTGCTCTTTGGATACAATTGGCTTACGTTTTGTGCCTTCATCCTTACCAGATGAAGCTACGGTGTTTTTAACAACAGCTTCTCTTTGTAGATTATCTCTAATTTGAGCACGATTTAAATATCTTGTAGCTTCATTTTCAATATTTTGAATCATTGTTTCAAATTTTTCAAATCCAATTTCTTGATATTCTCTTAATGGGTTAACTTGAGCATAAGCTTGAAGTCTAACCGCTTGACGTAACTCACTCATTGCATCAATATGTTCCATCCAGAATGTATCAACAACACGAAGTACAATTACTTTTAAGAATTCATTATATGTTTCTTGACCAAAGGCTTGTTTCTTTTCTTCAAGTAATGAAAGACATTTATTTAATAAGTATTCATTTAATTGTTCTAAATTTTTATACTTAAGTTCAACCTTTTGGATAGCACCTAATGGGAAGTATTTGCCATCAATACTTTCAAATAAACCATCTACATCAACTTGATTATTTTTCTTATCTGAATTTGTAAATTCAAATACCATTCTTGAACATGCACCTTGCATCATCGGTTTAACAACATCAGTAATATCATCTAAGAATAATATTTCTCTTCTTTGTCTATAAATAATTTCACGTTGTTTTCTTAAAACTTCGTCATATTCTAAGACGTTTTTACGAGAATCAAAGTTATTACCTTCAATTTTCTTTTGAGCATTTTCAACAAAGTTTGAAAACATTTTGTTTTCCAAAGCTTGTTCAGTTCCATCTTTTTGGTTAACCATTACAGCAAGTAGTGATTTAAATCTTTCACTACCAAATCGTTTCATTAGATCATCTTCAGCAGATAAATAGAATCTTGAAAATCCTGGGTCACCTTGACGTCCTGAACGACCTCTCAACTGATTATCAATACGTCTTGATTCATGACGTTCTGTACCAATTACGGCTAAACCTCCAAGTTCAACTACACCTTCACCAAGTTTGATATCGGTACCACGACCAGCCATGTTTGTTGCAATAGTTACAGCACCTTTTTTACCAGCATTAGCAATTATTTCCGCTTCTCTTTCATGTTGCTTAGCATTTAATACATCATGTTTTATTCCACGTTTTATTAGTAAAGATGATAAGTATTCACTTGTTTCAATTGATATAGTACCAACTAGAACAGGTTGACCTTTTCTATGTCTTTCTTGAATTTCATTAGCAATTGCTTCAAATTTACCCTTCATTGTTAAGTACATTGCATCAACTGCATCTACTCGAATAACTGGTTTATGAGTTGGAATTTCAATTACAAACATGTTATAAATGTTTCTAAATTCTTCTTCTTCAGTCTTAGCAGTACCTGTCATACCAGCAAGTTTCTTATACATTCTAAAGTAATTTTGAAATGTGATTGTAGCAACAGTTCTTGTTTCTTTTTTAATCTCTACATGTTCTTTTGCTTCTAAGGCTTGATGTAAGCCTTCAGAGAATTGACGACCATGCATTAAACGTCCAGTAAATGAGTCAACAATAATTACTGTGTTATCTTGAACAACATAATCAACATCTTTAAACATAATAAAGTTTGCTCTTAAGGCATTATTGATATGATGTAATAGATTTACGTTCTTTAAATCGTATAAGTTTTCAAGTGAGAAAAACTTTTCAGCTTTATTAATTCCTTCTTCAGTTAAGGCAATATGTTTTGCCTTAATGTCTATTTCAAAGTCAACATTTTCAGAAAGTCTCTTAACAAACATATCAGCTTGTTGGTAAAGATTTCCTGTATTTTTAGCACCACCAGAAATAATAAGTGGTGTTCTTGCTTCGTCAATTAAAATCGAGTCAACTTCATCGACAATAGCAAAGTTAAGTGGTCTTTGAACCATTTGTTCTTTATAAATAACCATGTGATCTCTTAGATAGTCAAACCCAAGTTCATTGTTTGTTGAGTAAGTAATATCACAGTAATATGCTTCTCTTTTTTGTTCTGGTGTTAATTCACGTAAGTTCAATCCTACTGTTAAACCTAGCCATTTAAATAATGCACCCATTTCAGTTGCATCACGTGAAGCTAGATATTCATTGACAGTAACAATATGTACACCTTGACCAGGTAATGCATTTAAGTAAGCAACGAATGTTGAGGTTAAAGTTTTACCTTCCCCTGTCTTCATTTCCGCAATATTTCCACCATGCATCGCTAAAGCACCCATAAGTTGTTCACGATATGGTGTTAATTTTAAAACTCTAATTGATGCTTCCCTAACCGTAGCAAAGACTTCTGGAATTATGCTATCAAGAGGTTCATTATTCTTTAATCTTTCACGAAAAATATTAGTTTTATTTTGAAGTTCTTCATCTGTTAATTTTGAATACTCATCAAATAGTACCTCTATTTTCTTTATTATTTTATCTATGCGTTTTAATTCTTTGTAACTTATATCGAATAAACCCTTAAACACGCATAATCACATCCTTCCTATATAATAATATAATATCACTTTTATGCCATTTTTACAAGTTATTTTTTTCCTTTTTAAGGTTAGAGTAATTTTAAAACAAATCTATATTTATATGTTTTCCCTTTTTTTTACTTTTATCTTAGTTTTATTTGTAAATAAAAATATTTAGTTAGCATATACTAACTTTGGAAGCAAATTACTTGTTTAATCAAAAATATAATGATAAAATAAAGTATAACAATTTTAGGAGGATTTAAAAATTATGAAATATACATTACCAACTTTAAATTATAGCTATGATGCTTTAGTACCTTACATTGATGAAATGACAATGAAGATTCATCATACTAAACATCATCAAGCATATATTGACAATCTAAATGCTGCTTTAGATAAGCATCCAGAATTATACGAAAGAAAATTACCATGCTTATTAAAACATTTAGATACATTACCAGAAGATATTCAAACAGCTGTTAGAAACAATGGTGGGGGACATTACAACCACTCATTATTCTGGGAATTATTAACACCAAATAGCACTAAAGCTCCACAAGGTGCATTACTTGCTGAAATCGAAAATACATTTGGTTCATTTGATGCTTTTAAAGAAGCATTTGCAAATGCAGCTAAGACAAGATTTGGTAGCGGTTGGGCATGGTTAGTAGTAACACCTGAAAAGAAATTACAAGTTACTTCTACAGCAAACCAAGATACACCATTTGCTGTTGGTGCGCCAATATTAGCACTTGACGTTTGGGAACATGCATACTACCTAAACTATCAAAACCGTCGTCCAGATTATATTAATGCATTCTGGAACGTAGTTAACTGGGCAAAAGTTGAAGAATTATATAATGCTGCAATGGCAAAATAATTAAAGGAAAAGCTGGATTAAATCCAGCTTTTTTTTATAACGTATCAATTATTCCATAATCTCCATCATCTCGTAGATATACTACAGATGCTTTACCAGTATTAGAATTTAAGAATATATAGAAGTCATGACCCAACATTTCCATTTGCATAATTGCATCTTCTGGAGTCATTGGTAACATTTCAACTTGTTTATTCTTTACTAGATTTACTGCTTTGATTTCTGTTTGTAGTTTGTTTAAATCAAAATCAGAAATTTCATTGTAGGCACCTTTAAGACCATCGCGTCTTTTAATACTTGTATAAATTTTTGATTTGTGTTTTTTGATTTGTGTTTCTAATTTGTCAACTACTAGATCAATTGCACTATATATACTTTGATCTCTGACTTCAGCACGAAGGATTATGTGCTTTGTAGGGATTGTCACTTCAACCACTTGGTATCCGTCATAAACCTTACACAAAACATTAGCAATTAATTCATCAGCATCATTAAAATACAAATTTAATTTTTGTAGTTTGTCAGTTGCATAGATTTTAATAGCATCAGTTGGTTCAAACTTGTTTTTTCCGCGAACAATTACTTTCATAAAATTTTCCTCCTTTTCGCTTACTACACTATAATTATAACATATTTTGTTTTTTTTTAATAGTAAAGTATCTTGCTTATTTTGTAATAATATGAATATTTAAGTCAAACTTTAGAATTACATCTAAATCTTCTAATTTAAATAAATTTTCATCCTCCCACAATAAAATACTATTATCTTGATTTATACAATATTCATATAATAACTTCTTTAATTTCATATTATTATAAACTTCAGCATT
>JAEYQM010000079.1 GCA_023410025.1 Bacillota bacterium | reverse complement strand
GAAGGTTGGGATGGAGATACAACAAATGCTGCAGCATTAAAAACATTCTCAGCTGCATTAAAGTTCAGCGGTACTAATTAATAATTTAAATATTTAAACATAGTAATTACAATGTATATTAAAAGTAAGATAATCACAACTTTTTAGTTGTGATTATCTACTATTTATATTATAATATTAATTAATGATATCAAATTAGAAATGGGGAAAATATTATGAATGCATTCTCGCGTTACTTTCTACAACTTTTTACGCAAATTTGGGGAGATATAAAAGAATTCTTTACTGGCTTATGGAATGTTCTTATAAAGAATATTATCGATAATTTCAAATACTACTTTGCAATCTTTAGGGATAATAATAGTGGTTTTGGATTTGTTGGATGGCTTTTCTTTATTATCTCAACAATCATAATTATTGCATTTCTTTTTTTCTTTTTTCTAAGATTTACATATTACTTTAGAAGGTATTTAAGTTTTAGAAAAAATGAAATAGAGAAGGATGACTTAGTTGAAGAGATTGCAGTTCTAAATCAAAAAGTATTACAAGCAATTAGTGAAAAAAATCAGATTTTAGCTATGAAGGTTTCACAATTAGGTATTGATCCAACAGCACCAGATCCTACACCTGCTAAAAATGAAGACCCTACAAGATTTACAAAATTGAGAAATGTTGATCTTCAATATGATGGACAAAGATTATTGACAGTTATTCCCCAAAATGATCAAGTAAGCTTATCTGAAATTATTGATAGATTTATTGCCTTTAGTAGTTCAAGATTAAAACTATATTATAGAAAAGAAGCAATCAGATTATTCTTTGCTGGTATGGCAACAAGTAAAGTAATTATTCTTGAAGGTATATCTGGTACTGGTAAAACATCTTTACCATACGCAATGAGTAAATTTTTTAAGAATAATGCTTCAATTGTATCTGTTCAACCTTCTTGGCGTGATAGAGCTGAGTTATTAGGTTATTTAAATGAATTTACTAAAAAATTTAATGAAACAGATTTTCTAAAAGCTTTATATGAAACCTTATATAGAACCGATATTAATTATATCGTTCTAGATGAAATGAATCTTGCTCGTATTGAGTATTATTTCGCTGAGTTCTTATCAATCATGGAAATGCCTGATATTAATGAGTGGAAAATTGACTTAGTTCCAGATGTATGGGACAATGATCCAAAATTATTAATAAATGGTAAATTAACCATCCCACAAAATGTATGGTTTATTGGTACTGCCAATAAGGATGACTCAACATTCACTATTACAGATAAGGTATATGACCGTGCAATCTCTATCGAATTTGCAACAAAAGGTGAATCATTTACTTCACCTGATACACCGCCAATGAATATGAGTTATGATTATTTAAATAAATTATTTGAAGATGCAAAAAATGAAAATAAGATATCTGAACAATTACTTGAAAAGTTTGATAAATTAGATACTTATATGATTGAAAACTTTAAACTTGCCTTTGGTAACCGTATTTTAAAACAAATTGAAAACTTTATACCAGTATATATGGCCTGTGGGGGAAGTGAAACTGAAGCACTAGACTATCTACTTGCTCATAAAATTTTACGTAAATTTGAAGCTTTAAACATTAGTTTTATGAAAACTGAAATTGATAATTTAATAGATCAAATTAACAAATTGTTTGGTAAGAATAAATTTACTGAATCAATTAAATTCTTAAAGGACTTACAAAGAATGGCTTAATAGAAAGGAGGTTTTGTTATGTCTACTGATTATTTGAAACGGTATTTTAAAAAGATAAAAGGACGTTTTGAAACAGTAAATAAACAAGACCCTTTTTTTGATTCATTTACGAAAGCAATTGAATCAGGAGAAAATACTTTATTTCAAAAACATCTTTTAGAAACAAGAGTTTTTGATGGTACATGGGTTGATTATATTGAAGAAAATTTATCTTATTTAGATAATATCATTCGAAATCCAAGAAGTTTTATTAGATCAGTTGATGAAGTAGTTCCTGTTGAGAGGGCCAAAAAAACCAATTCAGATACAGTTAGATATTTAGCAAGTCACTCACAAGATATTAGATCAATTGATAAACGTGGAGAAATAGTTCCTAGAAATTTACTTACAAGTTTTAAAGAAGAAGATTTAGGAATTTATGAAAATAGATTTATTAAATCATTAGTTGAAAAACTTGTTATCTTTATTGAAAAAAGATATAATGGTATTAAGGAATTAATAGGAACGGATTATATTAATAAATTTTATTATAAATCAAATTATAATTATGATGATATAAATATAGATTTAGAGATTAATTTAAATGCTAGTAGAAAAATTCATCATATTGATGCGGAACTTAAAAATAATCAATTATTAGATCGTGTTGAATTAGTAAGAAGTAAAATTATTGCGTTTCTAAATTCCCAATTCTTTAATACACTAAAGAGTGTTCGTCCAATTACTCCACCAATTCAAAGAACTAATATTCTTATGAAGGATCCCAATTATCATAAATGTTATGAAATGTGGTTGTTCTTAGATTCATATGGTAAACTGGATTATTCAATAGAAACAAGTATGGCTGATTCACTATTTAAAGATGATTATTTAAAAAGTATCTATGAATTAAATCTATTATCATTTGCAACAGTAGCCGCAAATGATCAAGATGAACATGGTCAATATTCAAAAATTCCAAGTGTTCCAAAGAAGATTAAAAAACCAAAGATATTAAATAAATATGATCCGGATGAAGTTATTAAAGATATTCAAATAGAAAGTCATTTAATTAATGAATATTATTACCAACAATCTCGTAAACTTTATTCACAGAGAATTAATGACTTAGTTAATGATGGTGAAACATTTCATGCAGCTTTACAAGATGTTTATCAATCAGCGTTTAAAATTACCGAAAGATTATTTAATGATTTACTAGAAATTCCTGAAGAAATTAAAAATGATCCAAAAGCCTTATTAAGATACCGAATGAGGAATCAAAAAGCTTTAGATCAAATTTATAAATATAAAGCTAGTGACCTAGCTAAGATGGAAAAAGCAAGAATTAAAAATAATAATATTATTGAAAAGGAAAAATTCCTTCTTGAAGGTAAGGTAGTAGATGCTCCTAAAGTAGATAAAACTGTACTTAAAATTCAAGAAAAGGCTAATGAATTAAAACTAAAAGAAAAAGAAATTAATAAGAAACTTAAGGAATTAGAAAAAGAAAAAGCTACACTTGATTTATTAATTTCAAAGGAAAATGAAAAGATAAATCAATTTAAAGCAAAGGAGAAAGAAAAAGAAGAACAACGCATATCTAAGGAAAAAGAAAAACAACGCTTAGCTCGTGAAAAGGAAAAAGAGAAAGAACGTTTAGCTCGTGAAAAGGAAAAAGATAAAGAACGTTTAGCTCGCGAAAAAGAAAAAGAAAAAGAGCGTTTAGCTCGTCAAAAGGAAAAAGAAAAGTTAAAAAATAATCAGATGAAGAACAAGGCATTAGCAGATGAAGTAGTAGAATTTAAAGAAGAGAAAAAAGCAAATGAACCTAAGGAAAAAAAGGAAGAAGTAAATGAGGATAATTAAAAAAATTCTTACAGCAATTCCAATATTGGTTATTCTTTTATCATTCTATATTATTATTACAACTAGTATTAGTTTGAAGAACAGGAAAGTTCCTCATATCTTTGGATATTCTTATATGACTGTTGCTAGTCAAAGTATGGAACCAGTTATTAAAAAATATGATTTCATAATTGTTAAGAACACTAAAGATGTTAAGATTGATGATTTTATTTCCTTTTACTATGATGTAGATAATGATGGAATTATTGAAGTTAATACACATAAGATTATTGAGATGACTGGAGATAATATTACTACTTGGGGAGTCAATAACAATCCCAGTAATGTTGAAAAGATTAGTAAGGATGATGTTGTTGGTAAAGTTGTCTATACCTCAACATTTCTTGGTCAAATATTTTCTCTAAACTTTATTCAAAATAAAAGTATAGTATTAGGAATAATAATATTTACTTTAATAATATTTATAATTATACAAATTATAAATATTAAAAAGATATTGAAAGAAAAAGAAAATAAAAAATAAGAGGTTTCCCTCTTATGCGTTTGCTTGTTTTTGAGCAACTTGCTCTATTTTTTGTGGTGGTACTTGTTCTAATGGATACCAACCCTTTTGTTGCATTGTTTGAAAAGTTTGTGCTTGCATTTGAATAGCTTCATTTAAAGCTTGATTAAATGTTTGTTTAACTTGTGGAGAAGCTGATTCAATTGTCGCATGCATAAATAGTTCGCATTGTGATTTTGCTGAAGATAGCAAATCATTCATCATTTCTTTTTCGTTCATATTATCCTCCTATCTATTATTTAGTAATTTGTAAAGTGAATCATAAATTTGCTTTTGTTTATTAGCTAAATCCATTGCAAATTTCTTTAATTGTGGATCTTGTAATGAGTTTGCAAAGTTACTACACTTTGTACTCACTAGCTTTGCATTATTTAATGCATCATCGATATATAA
This sequence comes from Bacillota bacterium, assembly GCA_023410025.1. Taxonomy (GTDB): domain Bacteria; phylum Bacillota_I; class Bacilli_A; order ML615J-28; family CAG-698; genus JAEYQM01. The sequence continues at coordinate 24,717 of JAEYQM010000079.1, read as the reverse complement.
TAATTCTTTATCTGTCATAATAATACCTCCGGTTATTATTATGGTTAAATTTGTTAATATTATACAAAAAAAGGAGTCAAAAAGTATGAAAAAACAAAGTCAAATTGGAATGTTAGCTTTTGGGGTATTAATTATTAATACCGTTGTCTATTTGTTGGGTATGTTGGATTTGGGGCCAAGTATTCTACCACTAATATCTGAAATCTTACTAATTATCGTTGTATTATGGTCAGCATGGGAATATGTTAAAAAGACTAATAGTGCTTTGAGATTAATCTATTTCATTATTGCTATTTTAATTATTGTTGCTTTCATTTTTGGAAGAACAAATTTAATTTAAACAACCTTATAAGGTTGTTTTTTAATTGTATTGATAAAAATAAAAATTAGTGTATAATATGAATTATGATAAATATAGAGAAAAAGAGACATTTGATATTAGAAAATAAGAATATCTACATGAGTATTATTATAATAGCTCTACCAATTTTCCTAAGCAACTTACTCAAATCATTCCATAGTTTTGTCGATTTATACTTCGTATCACCACTTGGAGGTTCGGTAAAGGCTGCAATATCATTTACTAATCCGATCATATCAATTGCCCTATCACTTGCAGGAGGACTGATGGTGGCTGCTTCAGCAATCGTTGCCCAATCTCTTGGTGCAAACGATAAAGAGAAAGCTAAAAAGGTAGTTGGACAAGTATTGACTATGAATTTATTTATAGGAATATTGTTTAATGCACTATTATATATATTTACTCCGTATATTGTAACTACGATGGGTTCGACTGGTGAAACAGCTGAACTTGCCATTGAATATGTAAGAATTAGATCTTTTGAAATGATACCAGTATTTATGTTCTATGCTTTTCTAGCAAGTAGACAGGCTAGTGGAGATACAGTAACCCCAGTTATCTTTGATATTATTGCAATTTTTATTAATATCATCTTAACTTGGTTATTTGTTAATAAACTGGGTATGGGATTAAGTGGAGCAGCATTTGGTACTGTGATTGGAAACTTTGCCGTTTTACCAGTTTTTTTATATTTATTGTTTAATGATAAAAAAGCTGCAATCCGCCTTGACAAAAAATCATTGAAATTAGATTTTGAAGAGACTAAGAAAATATTTGTATTAGGAATTCCTTCAGCAGTTGCTCAAACATTCACGTCAGTTGGATTTTTATTAATTAACACATTAATATTATCATATGGTGATGAAGTGATGTCAGGATTTGGAATTGGAAATAATATAAATTCATTTGTATTAATGCCAGCTTTAGGAGTTGGTGGAAGTATTGCAACATTTGTCGGTCAAAATATTGGGGCTAATAATCCAAAACGGGCAAAAGATACAGTGCGATGTGGTATGATTCTGACAGTTGGAATAATGGTTATTGGTGGATTTTCATTAATGTTTTTAAGAGGTGCACTTGCTGGAATATTTTCAAGTCCTGGTGATGTTGATTATGAGATTGCAAAAACTTATATGTTCTTTTTGTTCTTCTCACTTCCACTTGTTGGTATATTCCAAGTATTTATTGGTGTATTTCAAGGAACAGGGAATACTAAATTTGTATTTTTAGTTTCTTCAATTAGATTATGGGTTTTACGTATACCAGTTGCTTATATATTTATGAAACTATATAATAGTGATAGTACTGGTGTAATGTATGCTATGATTATAAGTAATCTAGGAGCATCCTTTTTAGGATTTGCAATTTATAAAACAATTAAATTTGATAAAAAAATATACATAGAAAATTTGGAGGCATAATGGGAACAATTAATATTGTTTTATTTGAACCGGAAATCCCACAAAATACTGGTAATATTATGCGTACATGTGTAGCAACCAATACACGTTTACACTTAATTGAACCATTAGGGTTTGAAATAAATGAAAAACAAATAAAAAGAAGTGGTGCAAATTATGTTCACTACACAGATTATAAATTATACAAGAATTTTAATGAGTTTTTAGAACAAAATAAAGGTGAGTTTTATTTTTTAACTCGCTATGGTCTAAAAACTATCTATGATGTAAATACAGTTGATCCGGACAAAGATTATTATTTTATTTTAGGAAAAGAATCTTCAGGAATTCCTAAAGAAATCTTACAAAATAATTTAGATAAATGTATTAGACTTCCTATGACTGATAAAATAAGATCGCTCAATTTAAGCAATGTTGCTGCAATTATGATGTATGAATCTTTACGTCAACAAGGTTTTCCTGATATGAGTTATGTTGAACCGGAAAACTTAAAAGGTAAAGATTTTCTTTTAAAATAAACACTTATATATCTTCCAAACTTGGTTAAACTATAATCGAGAATGGAGGAAAATATGAAGAAAAACAATTCTGTTTTTAATAATTTTGGAAATAACCCAAAATATAATAGTGATTTAAAGAAAGTAAATACAGGTATTTTTGATAATGATGTAGAATTTGCTGAGGAAATCTTTAAGGAAAGTTATGAAACTCATAACGGTTTTCGAAAAAAAAGCGATAGCGACAAGGCAAAACAAAATAATAGTAATAAATCAACTTGAGAAAAATTCTCAAGTTTTTAATTTTTTATAAGTATAATTTATTTTTAAAATAATAAAATTTAATGTATTATAAAGAAAAAAATGCAAATAATTAATTTGCCGTAAAAAAATTACGGTTAATCTTGAAATAAAATTTAAAAGGTGGTATTATATATATGGGTGATTATATTATGATTTCTAAATTTACTGTAAGTAATTATAAAGGATTTAAAGATGAGATTGTTTTAGATTTAAGTAAAACAAGAGATTATGAATTTAATAAAGATTTAATCAAGAATGGAAATGTAAATAAAGGAATTATTTATGGTAAAAATGGAACAGGAAAAACAAATCTAGGATTAGCTCTATATGATATTACTTCACACTTGACGGATAAAAGAAAACCTGATGATTTTAAATCAATATACAGAAATTTAGATAGCATTGATTCATTTTCTAAATTTAAATATGAGTTCGATTTTGAAGGTGAAAAAATCGTCTACGAATATGCAAAAACAAGTTTATTTGAATTAGTATATGAAATTGTTCATATAAACGAGAAGAAAATAATATTATACAATTATTACACTAAAGATAAAAATTTTATAGACGTAATTGGTGCTGAAAATCTAAATGTTGATTTACCAGATAATAAACTATCGATATTAAAATATATTTATAAGAATACTCCAACTAATTCTAATTCTCCTATTACAAAAATTGTTCAATTTGCTGAAGGCATGCTATGGTTTAGATGTCTAGATGATAGAAATAAATATATAGGTTTTTACAATGAAACTGGATATTTAGATCATCAAATTATTAAAAATAATAAGGTTAAGGATTTTGAAGATTTTCTTAAAAAATTTGATTTGAATTATAATTTAGAGGCTAGGGAAATTAATAATGATAATGTAATAGTTGCTAAGTTTAAAAATGGATATGCACTATTCGACGCCATTTCTTCTAGTGGAACTAAATCAATAAAGCTTTTTTATTGTTGGTCATTATTTTTTGATAAGGTTTCATTTTTATTTTTGGATGAATTTGATGCGTTTTATCATTTTGAAATGTCTGAATTAATTATAAAAGCAATAAACGATAATAACAATATTCAAACAATTGTTACTTCGCATAATACATATTTAATGAAAAATTCATTAACAAGACCAGATTGTTGTTTTGTATTATCAAATGGAAAAATTAACTCACTATCAGATTGTACTGATAAAGAAATAAGAGAAGCACATAATTTGGAGAAGATGTATAGAAATGGTGCATTCACAGAATAATATTTTATTAATTGTGGAGGGGGAAAGAACTGAACCCAGGATTTTTAATAAATTTGTTGATATTATAGGTAGAAGAGATTTTAATTTAAAAATAATAAATTTAAATACAAATATCTATGCATTGTATAATAAAATAAAGTCATATAATATTGATTTTGATGATGACTCTACATCAACGATAGATGTTTTAAAATCAATTTTAAAAGATGATAGAAGAAATGAAGAATTAAAAATACTAGATCAAAAATTTCCATATATTTATTTAGTCTTTGACTTTGAAATTCAAGATAAATTATTTAATTTGCTTCAAAAAAAGGGATTACTACTGGAAATGTTGAATTACTTTAACGATGAAACTGAAAATGGCCTGTTACTTATTAACTATCCAATGATTGAATCACTTAAGGACTTTAAATTTCCTATCCCCAATTTGATATATAAGGATGCACTTATTGATGTTGATGCATGCATGAAATATAAACACATATGTTCATTAAGATCAGATGGTAATGACATTAGAAAATATAATAAACAAGTGTTTGAAAAATTAGTATTCCAAAATATATGCAAAGCTAACTATTTATGTAATTTTGATTATAATAAACCAGATTATAATACTTTCATGGAATTAATAGTAGGTAGAAGTATAGTTGTAAATCAATTTGCAAAAATTGAAGACTCAGGATCCCTAGGAATTTTATGTTGCGCTTTATTTCTTTTTGTATCTTATTATGGCAAAGAATATTATGAAAAAATGAATTTTGATTTTGCTGAAAGCAATGAAAACTTAAATTGAATTATATGTTCAAAAAAATATAGTATTGTATAAATTGGTTTTATATTTATCTAAATCTAAAGACTATTGAATTCTACTTGAGAAAAATTCTCAAGTTTTTTTTATTTTTTATCTACCGAAATAACACGTTTTATGGTATAATACAGGAAAAAGAGGTGGACTATGAAGCAATATTTAAACTTTTTAAAACACATTCTCGATAATGGGATTAAGAAAAATGACAGAACAAATACAGGCACCATTTCAACATTTGGTTACCAAATGCGATTTGATTTAAACGAAGGTTTTCCCTTATTAACAACTAAGCGTGTACACTTAAAATCAATTATTCATGAGTTATTATGGTTTATCCAAGGTGATACTAATATTCGTTATTTAGTATTAAACGATGTTAGAATTTGGAATGAATGGCCTTATGAAAAGTATAAGAAGTCAAATGATTATCAAAATGAAACAATCGATGAATTTGTTGAGAAGATTAAAAATGATGAAGAGTTTGCCAATAAATATGGTGATTTGGGACCAATATATGGTCATCAATGGCGTAAGTTTGAAGGACCAGATGGAGTAGTAGTAGATCAATTACTTTGGATAATTGATGAGATTAAGAAAAACCCAGATTCACGAAGATTAATTGTTAATAGTTGGAATGCCTCATTAATTGATAAAATGGCTTTACCTCCATGTCATACAATGTTTCAATTCTACGTTAGTGATAATAAATTATCATGTCAATTATATCAAAGAAGTGCTGATGCCTTTTTAGGGGTTCCATTTAATATTGCATCATATGCCCTACTTACTATGATGGTTGCTCAAGTTTGTGATTTAGAACTTGGTGAATTTATCCATACAGTAGGAGATGCTCATATTTACTTAAACTTATTAGAACAAGTTAATAAACAACTTACTAGAACGCCAAGACCTCTACCTAAGTTAATTATTAATAAAGAAGTAAAGAATATTTTAGATTTTAAATATGAAGACTTTGAACTAGTTGACTATGATCCTTATAAAGGTATAAAGGGTACGGTTGCTGTATGATTAATCTAATTGTTGCAATAAGTAAGAATAATATTATTGGCAAAAACAACTCACTACCTTGGTATTATCCTGAAGATTTAAAGTATTTTAAAAAAATAACAACAGGAAAAACTGTTGTTATGGGAAGGAAGACTTTTGAATCAATAATTAATAGGAATAATAAACCACTGCCTAATCGTGTAAATGTTGTACTTACTAGGGATAGTGGATATAAATTTGATGGAGCTATTATTATTAATGATTTAAATAAGTTTTTAGATAATAATAAAGATGAGGATATTTTTATTATTGGTGGAAAACAAATATTTGATGAAAGTATGCATTATGTAGATCGATTTTATATTACTCATATTGATAAGGATTATGATGGCGACACTAGTCTATCAATTGACTATTCTAAGCTAAATTTAGTTAGTAAGATAAGTGAAGGAGATTTAACCTTTGCTGTCTATGAAAGGTTAAGATAAAATGTTATTTTTACTATTAATATTATTAGGTATTATTGCTAGTGGGTTCTTTATATATTACACTCAATATTTAAATAATGGAATTATTTATTGGAGTATCCCCATTGTAATTATCGCAATGATATTACTTGTTGCATTATTTGTAATTTTTATACTATATATTGTTACGATATTTATAAGAACTGATAAAAAATTAGATAAACCAAGTAAATTTTGTAGAGTAGTAACCAAGATGTTTGCTGAATTTCTAACAGGTTTATTTAGGATTAAATTTGTTAAGAAGGGATTTGAAAAACTTCCTGAAAACAGAAATTGTTTATTTATTGGTAATCATCAATCAAATATTGACCCATTTGCTAATGTTTGGGTTTTTAGAAAAAAAGACGTAGCTTTTATTATGAAAGATGCAATCATGAAAGTACCGGTACTAGGAAGATGGTTATACGGGAGTGGATTTTTACCACTTGATCGTAATAATGATCGGAAAGCTGTTGAGATTATAAATACCGCTGCCAATAGAATTGTTACTGGTGACCAATCAATATTTGTATATCCTGAAGGAACAAGGAGTAAAGGACCAAATATGAATAAATTCCGTAATGGAGTATTCAAAATTGCTTTAAAAGCAAAATGTCCAATTGTTGTTACTATTATGGATAATACATACCGTATTAAATTAAGATTTCCATTTAGAAGAACTAAGGTATTAGTTGAAGTAGTGGGTGTAATAGAATATGATGTTATTAAAGAGATGAATACAAATCAAATTGGTGATATGATTCATAATATGATGACTTCTCGACTTGAAGAAAGAAGAGAAGAACTTGATTTTCTTGCATTAAAAGATAATAAATAAAAGAAAAATACTTATCATACCATAAATGGTATAATAAGTATTTTTTAGTTTAGATGTGTAGAAATATTAATTCCATCTATTGTTATTTCTTCATTTTCATAAGTAAAGAAGTTTAACGCACTATTATACATTGCGTCATTAAATGTATATTTCTTATCAAGTTTAGTAAGTAAGCCTTTAATTACATGTGAATGAGCAACAATTAATATTTTCTTCCCTAAATATGTCTTTGCAATTCTAACAGTTGCATTATATACACGATTTTGAAGATCATAAGATTTTTCTAAATTTTTGATATTATCATTACATATATCAACAAATAACTCTTTAGTTATTAATGCTCCTTCACAATCCCCAAATTCCCTCTCCACTAGTTCTTTATCGACTACTAGAGGAATATTACTACCCAATGATTTTTGAATAATTTGGGCTGTTTCATATGCACGAATTAAAGGACTGGCAATAATTAAGTCCCAATCATTATTATGTTCATTTAAATAATTACCTAAGTCTAATGCTTGTTTTCTTCCAGTATCATTTAGGGGATTATCAATTCGTCCTTGAATTCTTGTTTGTTTATTCCATTCTGTTTGACCATGTCTTACAAAACAAATTGTAGTTTTCATATTATTTACCTCTTTTAAAAAATATTATACCATAAAATTTTCATTTATGGTATAATAAAATAAAGGAAGGAATGATAAAAATGCGTGCGGTTGATATAATAATCAAAAAGAAAAATGGTTTAAAATTAACCAAAGAAGAAATTCATTATATAATTGATGGCTATGTGAAAGGGTCAATACCTGATTATCAAGTTAGTGCTTTACTAATGGCTATTTGTTTTAATGGAATGGATAATGAAGAACAAACAAACCTAACAATGGAAATGCTACAAAGTGGCGAACAAATAGATTTATCACAAATTGATGGAATTTGTGTAGATAAACACTCAACAGGTGGAGTTGGAGATAAGACAACTTTAGTAATTGCTCCAATTGTTGCAAGTTGTGGATTAAAGATTGCGAAAATGAGTGGAAGAGGTTTAGGTCATACAGGAGGAACTTTAGATAAATTAGAAGCAATTCCTGGATTTACTATTAGTGTAACTAGTGAACACTTCTTCAAACAAGTTCGTGAAATTTCTCTTGCTGTTATCGGGCAAACAGTAAATATTACTCCAGCTGATAAGAAACTATATGCTCTAAGAGATGTAACTGGAACAGTCGAGTCTACTGCATTAATTGCCAGTTCAATCATGTCGAAAAAACTTGCCAGTGGAGCTCATTCGATTCTTCTTGATGTTAAGGTTGGAGATGGTGCTTTTATGAAGACTATTGACCAAGCAACAACTCTTGCAAGAGCAATGGTTGACATTGGTAATAGTGTTGGTCGTAAGACTGTTGCAATGCTTACAAATATGGATGAACCTTTAGGTGAAATGGTTGGTAATAGTATTGAAGTAATTGAAGCTATTGAAACATTAAAGGGTCGTGGACCAGAATCATTTAGAAGTTTATGCGTTGATTTATCAGCCGAACTTTTACTTATGACAAATGTTGTTGATACTATAGAAAAGGCTAAATCCTTAGTATTAGAAAAAATTAATAATTGCGAAGCTTTAGAAAAATTACGTCAAATGATTATTTACCAAAATGGTAATCCAAATGTAATTGAAGATTATTCTTTATTCCCTCAAGCAAAGAACATTATAAAAGTTAATAGTGTTAAATCAGGATATGTTGGAAGACTTGAAGCTTTAGAAATTGGTAATGCCGCCATGATTTTAGGTGCTGGTCGTGAAAATAAAGATGATGTAGTTGATCTAGGTGTGGGTATTCAAGTTCTTAAAAAAGTTGGCGATGAAATTAAGGCTGGAGAAACTCTAGCAGTAATTTATGGTAATGGAAAAAATGAACAAGAAGCTTATAAGATGATCTTAGATGCCTATCAAGTAGTAGAAAATAAAGTAGAAAAGAATCAATTGATACTAGGTTTAGTAAGGTAAAAAACCCATGAACGAAAAAATCGATAACCCTATAACCAAGTATAGAAAATTAATTATTTTATTTATTATTTTACTACTTGCAGTAATTGCTGGAATTTCTAATTTAGATAATATACAAGATTCACTTCATGAGATGTTTAGTGCATCATTTGATTCAGTAATTATGCTTATTGGGTTATTGGTTTTATATATACTTGTTGATGCAAAGTTATTACAAGTATCTGTAGCTAGTGATTTAAAATTCTTTAAGTTTTTGCTGATTAATCTTTCCGGATCTTTCTTTTCTGGTGTGACTCCTTTATATATTGGTAGTTATCCATCAAGATTTTATTATTTGAATAAAGAAAAAGTACATACAGATAAAGTTTTAGCTGGTTTGACTGTTAAGGGATTAATTTACCAAGTTGTCGTTATTTTTATTGGTTTAATGGGATTATTAGTTGGTGGTGGCAAATTAATCGAACAAGGTGGATATAAATCAGTTCTATTAATTGGGATTATTTATAATTTACTAACAGTTGTTCCACTTGTAATGATTTCTTTATTTCCATGGTTTAGCAATTTATTGGTAAAGATTGTTAATAAATTATCACTTCGATTTAATAAAGTAAATGATAAAAAAGAATTAATTATTAATTCTGTGAATAATTACTATAAAAATACAAGAAAAATATATACGGATAGAAATTATTTTTTATCGGTTACATTTCTTACAATTATAAAGCAAATTATCTTTTATACGATGCCATTTGTTGTATTAAATGGACTAAGATTAGATATTAGTTCAAATTATTTATTAATAATTGGAATTGCTGCAATTATTGAAATTGTTGTTGCTTTTTTTCCCACTCCTGGAGGAATGGGAGCAAGAGAAGCTGCATTTATTATTTTTTATGGAATATTATACGATATTCCAACAACAATAAATGCAGGATTACTAATTAATAGTTTATTTAGTTATTACTCTTTAATTATATTAGGATTAATTGCAACATTGTATTTAGAAACAAAAAAACGTAAAAAATAGGGGGAAATATGGACTCGTTAGACTTAAGTATCGTTTTAGAACAAGTTTTAAGAGTGTTGGCTGCTGCAATTTGTGGAGCCATAATTGGTTATGAACGTGAATTAAAAAGTAAACCTGCAGGATTTCTAACATTTACTTTAGTATGTGTTGGTGCTTGTTTAATAGCTATTCTTCAAAATAACATTGTTTATTCGGCTTTAGAGTTTGCGAAAGCAAATCCAGATTTGGCTGATATTGTGAAGGCTGATCAAGGAAGAATTATAGCTCAAGTCGTAAGTGGAGTTGGCTTTTTAGGAGCAGGTACTATTATTCATACAAAAGCAAATGTAAAGGGAATTACAACAGCTACATTACTTTGGTTAGTTTCTGCGCTTGGCTTAATGATTGGTACAGGTGGAATGTATAATTATATTATTGCTGCAACAACAGTTTTAATAATTTTACCAGCTTCATACTTGTCAAGAAAATTAGGTGAAAGATTAACTAGAACAAGAAAAATTCGTCGTTTAAAAATTGTTTTTGATGAAAATTATGAAAAAGAAATTCATGAGAACTTGGCTGCTCAAGCAGTTACTGTTAGAAAAACATTTCTTTCAAATAAATACATTAAAAATGGTCTTCATTTAAAAGAATCAATCTTTTATATAAGTTTACCAAAAAGTAGATCATATGAAGATGTTATAAATCAAATTTCATCACAAAGTTATGTTTATGAAGTTGAAGAAACTTAAATGGTTTAATTTTAAGAAATTAGGAGAAAATAGAAATTGTTATAGAACAATTTCTTTTTTTGTTTTCAGTTGTTATAGGCATTATATTTGTCAATTTAAATTATCTATACTATAATAATTATGACATGAAGATTGTCTTATATTTGTTTAAATATAAAAAAAATATATATAATTATAAGGAGGACCAAGATGCTAACAAAAAAATTTGATCCGCTGAAGAATAAAATGCTTCAAATATTAGACCAAGATGGCAATATAGTGGATAAAAATTTAGAGCCTAAATTAAGTGATGAATTATTACTTAATATGTATAGAGTTATGAGTTTGGGTCGTATTGCTGATATTAAAGCAATACAATTCCAACGTCAAGGGCGTATGCTTACATATGCTCCAAATAGAGGGCAAGAAGCCGCACAAATCGGTGTTATGGCTGCACTTAAGAAAACTGACTGGCTAGCTACAGCTTTCCGTGAGTTTAATGCCATGTTATATCATGGTGTAACATTAGAACAACTATACCTTTACTGGTATGGTAATGAATGGGGAAGCCATTTTAACGAAGGTGTTAATGTCTTACCAGTTAATATTACAATTGGAGCCCAAATTAACCACGCAGCTGGTCTAGCTTATGCTTCAAAAGTATTAAATAAAGACCAAGTTGCCGCTGTATTTATCGGTGATGGTGGAACTAGCCATGGAGAATTCCATGAAGGTGTAAACTTTGCAGGTGTATTTGATTTACCTGTTATTATTGTTGTTCAAAATAATCAATGGGCTATATCAACTCCACGTTCAAAAGCAACAAAAGCTGAAAACTTAGCACAAAAAGCAGTTGGATATGGAATCCACGGTATTCAAGTTGATGGTAATGACATTCTTGCAATGTATGCTGCTGTAAGCGAAGCAGCTGAAAGGGGAAGACGTGGTGAAGGACCTACTTTAATTGAAGCAGTCACTTATCGTTTAGGCCCTCATACAACTTCTGATGACCCAACAATCTATAGAAAAGATGAAGAAGTTAAAGAATGGGAATTAAAAGATCCAATCATTAGATTTAGAAAATATTTAGTAGATAAGAAATTATGGAATGATGAATTAGAAGAAGCATTACAAAAAGAAATGACTGATTATGTTTTAGAAACATTTAAGAAAGTAGAAGCTTCAGGTAATGCGAAATTAGAAGATATATTCAATTATACATATGAAGAATTGACTCCTGAATTAAAGAGACAATTAGCAGAATATAAAGAATACTTAGAGGAGGCAAATAAATAATGGCAGTAATTAATATTGTAGAAGCAGTAAATAAAGCTTTAGACCAAAAATTAAGTACAGATCCTCGTGTAGTAGTTTATGGTGAAGACGTAGGTTTTGAAGGTGGAGTATTTAGAGTAACTGCCGGATTACAAAAGAAATATGGGGAACAAAGAGTATTTGACTCACCAATCAGTGAAGCAGCAATCGTTGGTTCAGCTGTAGGTATGGCAATCAATGGTTTAAGACCAGTTGTTGAAATCCAATTTGACGGATTTGTATTGCCAGCAATGAACCAAATCATTGCCCATGTAGCTAGAATGAGAAATAGAAGTCGTGGTAACAATAGTTTACCATTAATAATTCGTATGCCATATGGTGGTGGTATTAGAGCCTTAGAACACCATTCAGAAAGCTTAGAATCAATCTTTGCCCATATTCCAGGACTTAAAGTAGTAATTCCATCAACTCCATATGATACAAAAGGTTTATTAACAGCCGCTTTAAATGGAAATGACCCAGTAATCTTCTTAGAACCAAAACGTATTTATCGTGCGTTCAAACAAGAGGTTCCAGATGAAGAATATGAAGTTCCAATTGGAAAAGCTAAAATTGTAAAACCAGGAACTGACATTACAGTAGTTGCTTGGGGGGCTATGGTTCGTGAAGCCGAAAAAGCCACTAAACTTGTTGAAGAACAAGGAATTAGTGTTGAATTAATTGACTTAAGAACTATCTCTCCAATTGATAAAGAAACAGTTATTAACTCTGTTAAGAAAACAGGAAGAATATTAGTTGTTCATGAAGCATATAAATCTTTTGGCCCTGCTGCTGAAATTATATCATTCGTTAATGAAGAAGCATTTGTGTACTTAGAAGCAGCTCCAGCTCGTCTAACAGGATTTGATGTTACTGTTCCTCTAGCTAGAGGTGAAGGTCACTTTATGATAGACCCACAAAGAATAGCTCATGAAATTAAGAAAGTTGTAAGCTTCAAAGCATAGGAGGTATAAAATGTATGATTTTAAATTCGCCGATATTGGCGAAGGTGTCCATGAAGGTCAAATATTAAAATGGTTATTTAAGGTAGGCGATAAGGTTAAAGAGGGTGAAACTCTTTGTATCGTCGAAACAGATAAAGTTAACGCAGAAATTCCATCTCCAGTTGATGGCATTATTAAGAAATTAGGTGCTGAAATTGGAGAAACTATATATGTTGGTAACACACTTGTTCTAATTGATACAGGTGATGGAGCAGCAGAAGTTGCTGTAGAACAACCTAAAAAAGTTGAACAACCAAAAACTACTACAGCAAATTTATCAAAAATTTATGATTTTAAATTTGCTGATATTGGTGAAGGTGTTCATGAAGGTCAAATTTTAAAATGGTTATTTAAAGTTGGAGATTCTGTCAAAGAAGGTCAAACTCTATGTATTGTTGAAACAGATAAAGTTAACGCCGAAATACCATCTCCAGTTGATGGCGTAATTAAGAAATTTGGTGCTGAAGTTGGTGAAACAATTTATGTTGGTAACACACTTGTTTTAATTGATACAGGTGATGGATCAACTGAATTTGTAGAACAACCAACATCAGTTTCCCCTGATGCATCTAAAGATGTTAAAGAAGAAGCTAGTGAAAAAGGTTCAGGTGTAGTTGGGGAAATCGAAGTATCATCAGAAGTAATTCCTAGTGAAAATCATGTAACGGAAACTAAAACAAATGAAAGAGTACTTGCAACTCCAGTTGCTCGTCACCTTGCAAGTGATTTAGGTGTTGATATTAAGAAAATTATTGGAACAGGACCAAATGGACGTGTTCTAAAAGAAGATATATTAAATGCTTCTAAGGTTAATTCTCAAAAAGTTGAAGAAGTTCAAGCTCCAGTTAAAACTGTTGCTCCAGCTCAAGAAAAAGTTACAATGCCAAGTGGTAATGGAACTAGAAGAGTTGCTATTAGTAAAGTTAGAAAAACTATTTCTAAAACTATGACAACATCTAAATCAATTATTCCTCATGTAACTATGTTAGATGAATTTAATGTAACTAAATTAGTTGAATTCCGTCAAAACTCTAAAGATTTAGCAGCTGCAAATGGTGTTAAGTTAACTTATATGGCATTTATTGCTAAAGCTATTTCTAAAGTTCTTAAGGAATATCCAATTTTCAATTCAAGTTTTGATCATGAAGCTGAAGAAATTATATATAAAGACTTTATTAATATTGGTATAGCTGTTGATACATCTGATGGATTAATGGTTCCAAATATTAAAGATGCAGACAAGAAAAGTATCTTTGAACTTGCTAAGGAAATAGAATTATTATCTAAAGCAGCAAATGATCGTAGTCTTCAATTAAGTCAATTACAAAATGGTACATTCACAATTTCAAACTATGGGGCTGTTGATGCATTATTTGGTACACCAATTATTAAACATCCAGAAGTAGCTATTATTGGTATTGGAAAGATTGTTAAAAAACCTATTGTTGAAAACAATGAAATTGTTATTGCCGACATTTTACCAATTTCTCTTGCTTTTGACCACCGTATTATTGATGGTGCTGATGCTGGTAGATTTAATATTAAATTAAAACAATACTTAGCAAACCCATTATTATTATTGATGAGTTAATGATATGAAAAACTACGATTTAGTTGTAATTGGTGCAGGACCTGGTGGATATGTAGCAGCAATTAAAGCGGCCCAAATGGGAGCTAAAGTTGCTGTTGTAGAAAAACAAAAAGTCGGTGGTGTTTGTTTAAACTGGGGTTGTATTCCAACAAAGGCACTATTAAAGAGTGCCAAAGTTTATAAGCAATTCATGAATTCTGAAGAATACGGAATTACATTATTAGATAAGAGTCAAGTTAAAGTTGATTGGAAAAATGTTGTAAAACGTAAAGATTCAGTTGTTACCAAACTTACTGGTGGAGTTAAAGTTCTACTAGATAAGAATGGTGTTGATACATATTTAGGTACAGCAAGTATTACAAATAAAAATACTATTGTTGTAAATGATAATATCTTAAATACCAAGAATATTATTATTGCTACTGGAGCATCTCCATTTATTCCTCCAATTCAAGGAGTTAAAGAAGCAATGGAAAAAGGTATTGTTATGACTTCAAAAGAAATTTTAAGTCTAGAAAAAATACCTAACAAGCTAGTTATTATTGGTGGCGGTGTAATTGGTATTGAATTTGCTACAGTATTTTCAACATTTGGTACTGAAATTACTATTCTTGAAAGAATGGAAAAAGTATTAGTTAATGTTGATGACGATGTAAGAGCAGAATATCTAAAATTATTAAAGAAAAATAAGATAAATATTATTACAGAAGCAAATGTTGTAGGTGTTAAAGATCATGTTGTTACCTATGAATACCAAGGTAAACAAGTTACTGCTGAAGGGGATATAATATTAATGAGTGTTGGTATGAAACCTAACACATCTGGATTTGAAAATCTAGGAATTAATATTAGTCGTCAAGGAATTGAAGTAAATGATTATATGCAAACAAATATTCCTAATATCTATGCCATTGGAGATGTAACTGGTAAAATTATGCTTGCTCATGTTGCTAGTGCTCAAGGAATAGTAGCAGTAAGTAATATTATGGGTAAAAAAGAAAAGATGGATTATACAAAGGTTCCAGCATGTATTTATGGTATGCCAGAAATAGCAATGGTTGGTATGACAGAAGCAGAAGCTAAGAAAAGTGGAATTGACTATAAAGTAGGTAGATTCCCTATTGCCGCTAATGGTAAATCATTAGCAGATGGTGAAACTGATGGATTCATTAAAGTTATTGCTGATAAGAAATATGGTGAATTACTAGGAGTTCATATTCTTGCTGCAAATGCGACTGAACTTATTTCTCAAAGTGTAACTACAATGGAACTTGAAGGGACAGTATTTGAACTTGCTCATGCAATTCATCCACATCCAACATTATCTGAAATTGTTATGGAAGCAGCTCATGCAGTTATTGATAAGCCAATCCATTCATTAAAATAATATAAGGAAATTAAAACTACTTTTCGTAAGAAAAGTAGTTTTTTTTATACCTAATAAAAAAAGATAGAACAAATGTCCTATCTTAATAGAATAAGCAATTAATTAGATCTTGAGAAGTAATATTAAAGAAAAATTCATCCATCGGTAATTTACTAAATGTATCTAGAATTACATCTTCCTTAAACTGCTTATTAATTAGATTTTCTTCTAATTCTTTTACGTCTCTTTCACCAAAGAAATCACCAAAAATCTTACATTCTTTAATAATTCCATCTTTAACATTTAAATTGAAGTTTACTTTACCACCTAGGTAACGATTGCTCTTTTGAATTGTAAACTCTGGACTTTCTCCATAATTCCATTCCCAAGTAGCGTATTTCTCATCACGTAGTTTTTCAATATTTTTATAATCTTCATCAGTTAGTTTATAAGTTTTACTTTCAATATCTTTAGTTTCTAAGAAATATTCTAATAAATAATTTTGAAATTCTTTAATATCCATATCTTTAGTAAGGTATGGTTTTATATTTGTTACCCTACTTCGATTTGATTTGATGCCTTTTGATTCAATTTTATCAGCATGAACTTGAAGAACTTTACCAACCATATCAAGATCAGCATCAAATAAGATTGTTCCATGTTGGAACATACGATCTTTATGATAACTTTGTGCATTACCAGAGAATTTCTTTCCTTCTACGAGAATATCATTTCTTCCGGAAAACTCAGCAGGTACTCCTAAAGATTGTAATGCATTAATAACCGGTGTTGAGAATTTACGATAATTATTTAAATTATCTTTTAAATTATTTGTAATAAATGTAAAATTTAAATTACCAAAGTCATGGTAAACGGCACCACCACCAGATATACGTCTTACCACATTAATATTATGTTCTTTAACGTAATTGGCATTAATTTCTTCAACGGTATTTTGATTTCTACCAATGATAATTGAAGGGCCATTTTGCCATAGAAGAATAATATCTTCATTTGTTTTTATATTCTTTAGCGCATATTCCTCTAGTGCTAAATTATATCTTGGATCATTGCTGCTATTTATAATTGTAATCATTTTATCTCCTTATTTTAGTTTTTACACTTCCAGCACACTTCATTGACAATTTCTTTATTAGCAAAAAAATTATCTAAATTTTGTATAGTTACTTCAGCGATATTACCAAGTGCCTCCTCAGTTAAGAATGCTTGGTGTGATGTTAGAATTACATTTGGTAGGTTAACCAATATTGATAAAACATCATCTTGAATTATAGTATCAGACATATCTTCAAAGAACAAGCTTGATTCCTCCTCATATACGTCAAGTCCAGCTGCCTTTATTTTACCACATTTTAATCCTCTTATTAGAGCTTGAGTATCAATTACTCCACCACGAGAAGTATTAACTAAATACATACCATCTTTCATTTTACCAATAGTAGTATCATTTATTAAATACTTTGTTTGATCAGTTAATGGAATATGTACGGAAATCATATCACTTTGTTTTAGTAAGTCATCTAAACTTACGTAATTTACATCTAAATTGTAATTTGGATACAAATCATAAGCAATAACATTCATTCCAAATCCTTTGGCAATTTTGATGAATATTTGCCCAATTCTTCCAGTTCCTATAACCCCTATGGTTTTACCAAACATATCAAATCCTGTAAGTCCAGTCAATGAAAAGTTAAAATCTCTAGTTCTAGTATAAGCTTTATGAATTTTTCTATTTAGTGATAGTAAAAGTGCCATTGCATGTTCAGCAACTGCATGAGGTGAATAAGCAGGTACTCGAACAATAGTTATTTTCCCATTAGCTTTTTCTAAATCGATGTTATTAAAACCTGCACATCTTAAGGCAATTAACTTAACTCCATTTTCAACTAGTTTATTAATAACCTCTGCATCAACAGTATCATTAACAAACACACAAACAGCATCATAACCAATGGTTAGGTCAACAGTGTTAATACTTAGTTTTTCTTCAAAATAACGAAATTGATAATTTTGATTAAAATTATTAAATGAAATAATGTCATATTGCTTTGAATCAAAAAAAGCTACTTTTTTCATATTATCCTCCTTGTATGATTATATTATATATTAAAAAATTAAAAAAAGGAAATGTAATACATTAAAATATATATTTACATTAAATCAATAAAATACCTGTTTAAACAGGTATTAATTTAGATAAATATTACTTATTTTCATCATTATTTTTTAGATAATCAGATTCATAATAATCCTTTAAATTCAACTCTTTTTTTAACCTTTCAGCAATATCATCATAACTACTGTTTTTATATAAATCGATATCAACATAAGAAGAAGTGTCACTTAAAGTTTCATTTCTTAACTCATTATCAGTAATGGATGTTTCTTTATATTTATTATTATCAAAATAAGTACTATCATATCCAGAAAAATCACTTGAACTTGCTTTATAATAATCATTATTATTTGTATAACTATCATATGAAGTGGCAGGTTCAACAACATTGATATCACTTTCAGGAATACTTGGCCCTTCATTTTCAACAACTCTTTCAATAATAGGAGAAGTATTAACCTCTTTAATTATTTTAGACCCCTCAATAATAGTTTTTTCATCTTTTATAGAGGTTATTCCTTGGTTTTTATCACTACTATCTTCTCTATATTGAGAATAGTTATTTTTATTTGAACTTTGATTATAATTAAAATTGTCTGTACTATTTTTATCTATTGTCATACCTTTAAATTTAATATAGTTACTATATTGTGAACTATTTTTCTCTTTCTCTTTTGCCTCTTTTTTTAATTCTTCTTGATATTTATTATAACCAACAATTATAATAATTATTATTACAAAAACAAAAAATAAAACCATAGATATACCGTCCTTTACTATATTTTACTTAATTTATTTTAACATTTTTTATACTAAAATGCAACATTAAATATATTAATAACTATTAAATAATATGAACCTATAAAATTATTATGTGAGTTAGTTTTTCTAATTATACAAGATCATATAAATGAAAAAAAACTATCATTCGATAGTTTAATTTTTTAGGTCTAAAATCATTTTAATATGAGGTATTCCATCCTCAATATATACATCTGATGATTGAACAAACCCAAGATTTCCATAAAATTCACGTGCATATAATTGAGCACCAATTTTTATCTTATTTGATTTAAATCTATCTTTAATTAAATTAATTCCCACTTTCATAATTTGTGTACCTAATCCACATCGACGTTTAATAGAAATTACTCTTCCAATTGATGCTTCTTCATAGGTTACATTTTCAGGAAATACTCTAATATAAGCTTGAATTTTTCCGTTTTCTTTATAATATACATGAATTGCTTGTTTATCATAATCATCGATATCTTGGTATGGGCAATTTTGTTCTACAACAAATACTTCAACACGTAATTTTAATATGTCATATAATTCATCATTTGTTAATTGATAAAAGTCTTTAATAATAAGTTCCATAATTTTCTCCATTTTTTTAATTATTATACCATATAAATATAAAAGCTACAAATTTAATTGTAGCTTATTTGATATTTTCTTTATCATCACAATCTAATACTGCTTTATATCCACCACTACCATATTTAATGCATTTTGATATTCTTGATAGTGTCACCGAAGATATTGATGTTTTGGTAATAACCTCTTCATAAGTGTTGTTTTGTAATAATAATTTAGCTGCATTAATTCTTTGAGCCATTGATTCAACTTCTTTGATTGTACATAAATCATCAAATAATTTATAACATTCTTCAACAGTTTCTAGTTTTAATATTGCTTCGAATAGTTCGTCATTTAATTTTGTTTTTGGTAGCATATTATCTAACAACCCTTTCTTATAATATTATAGCATAAAACTTATTGTTTGTTAATGAAATTAATAAAACGTTGGTTAGTAATTTCATTAATATTATTAGTTTCAAATAAGATTTCTGAATTATCCATAAAAATTAATTTATTACTTACCTTCTTTGCAAACTCAATATCATGACTAACAATTATGATAGTCATATTGTTTTTTTTAAAATCTTCAATTATATCAACTAGATTATTTATTGCTTCAATGTCTAAGGCTGAAGTTGGTTCATCTAGAAGCAGAATTTTTGGATTCATGGCAATACTTCTTGCAATGGCAACTCTTTGTTTTTGCCCACCACTTAATTCTGATGGATATGAATTTAATTTATCTAGAAGATTAAATTTTATTAGTAAATCCATTGAAAGTTGACCAGTTTGATCTTTCGTTTTATTTAAAACAAGTTTAGGTGCAAGTTCTATATTTTCTTTGATTGTTAAATTATCAAAAAGCGAGTAGTCTTGAAAAATCATTCCTAAATTTCTTATTATATTTCTTATATCTTTATTATATTTACCATCTTTTAATAAATATTCTTTGTTAATAATTATTGATCCACTATCAGTTTTTTCAAGATTACAAATTAGTCTAAGTAATGTTGATTTACCACTTCCTGATGGACCAATAATTGAAGTTACTTCACCATTATTAATTGAAAAATTAATATTTGATAAGGCAACTGTATTTTTAAATTTCTTTGATAAATTTTCTATTTTTAATATTTCCATTTTATTTACCTAATTATAATAAGAATATTTCTTTTCAATTTTATTAAATACATATACTGTTATATAAGATAATAATAAATAAAGTATAGTTGCAATAATATAAGCATCAAATTTAAAATCTAGTGAAACTATTCTTTTTGCAGTGTTTAATATATCAAATATTGCCACTGCTGAGACTAAAGCTGTATCTTTAATAAGAGTTATGGCTTCATTTGTAATTGATGGTAGGGTTCTTTTAAGGGTTTGAGGTAAAATTATATTTCTATAAGTTTGGAATTTTGATAAACCTAAAATATAAGAGGATTCAAATTGTCCTTTATTAATACTGTTAATTCCCCCACGAAAAATCTCAATAAAATATGCTGTGTAGTTTATTACAAAAGTAATGCATGTAATTGTTAGGTCATCAATATCAAGTGTATACCCTGTTAATCTTTTTATAATAATTCTTGTTCCATATACCATAAAGTATAATTGAAGAAGAAGTGGAGTTCCACGCATTAACCAAGTATATAAATCCAATGTTTTAACAATAAATTTAACTTTACTTTTTTTAAGTACAGCTCCAAGTAGACCTAAAGGAATAGATAAAGAAAATGTAATTACAAAGATTACTAAAGTAATTTTAGTTGCTTTTAATAATTGCGTAAAGACTTCAAAAAAGTATGCCATAATTATCTACTATATAGGTTTGTATTAAACCATTTATTGCTTATTTCTTGAACTTTTCCTTCAAGTGCAAGTTCATCAATTAATTCATCAATTTTATTACGTAATTTGATGCTTCCTTTAAGTAAACCAATTCCATACTCTTCAACACCAACAATTTCTGTACCAATTTTAAATTTATCTGATTTATTTAATACATAATATCTTGCATAGATTTCATCAACAATCATCACATCAATTGCTCCGCTTTCTAAAGCAAGTAGAGCAGAATTACTTGTATCATATTCTTTCATTTGTTTTAATGAGTTAAATATATTTTTATTCTTTTCTAAGGCTATTTGACCACTAGAAGTAGATTCTACACCTATTGTTTTATTATTTAAATCTTGTAAAGTTTCAATATTTGATTCTTTTAATGTTAGAATAATTAAATTGTTATCAATGTATTTTTTAGTAAATTCCATTTGGTTCAATCTTTCTTCTGTAATAGTCATACCATTCCAAATAACATCAACTCTTCCTGATTCAAGTTCAAATACTTTTGAATTCCAGTCAATATATTTAAATTCTACATTAATACCCAATATATTTGCAACTTGAGTTGCAAGATCAATATCAAATCCAATTACTTTACATTTTTCCTCATACCCCATTGGAGGAAATTCAGTAAAGCCCACAACGATTTTACCTTTATCTAATATATTTTCAAGTGAATTATCTTCACCATTGTTACAACCTACCATAGTAAGTGATAATGTAAGTAAGAATAATCCTAATAATAATTTTTTCATAATAATACCTTTCTTCTAGAATTACTAGATATGCATACATTATACTTTATCACTTTACTGTGGTAAAGTATAAAGAACAAGAAAATGTTTACAAAAAAATGCCCTTTCAGGCATTTTTTTTAATCCTCTTTACATATCTAACAATATCATAATTAGCATCATATTTACATTCTTCAATTATTTCTGTAGTTAGTAGTTTAAGTTTTTTCATTTTTCTAACATAATATTCTCTACAAAATGAGCATAATGTATTTTCATATAAAAAATAAAGTAAATAAACGGGATAATTAATATTTGGTATAGAGAATATTTTAAATACTGCGCTAAAAACATCATGCCATAAATGGTTACAATAACTTATATCTATTTTAGTTAGATATTTATAAATTGTATCATAATCATTATCTTCATAATACTTTGATATTAACATTATTCCATAAGGAAAATAAGTATCACTAGCTAGTAGTTTGTATCCAAAGTCTTTTACTCTTTTATTTTTTATAAGTAAAGCACAATTTATAATTAAAGTTTTTAATTCAACATTATCAATAATATAATCATTTATTAATATATCATAAGGTAATTCAATTTCCAATTCTTTAATTATACCTAATAACTTTATTTTTTGATTTATATCTTTTTCTTTTATATAATAGTCAATTAAATTATCTTTATCTTTAGTAGATAAAATACTCTTGTATTTTATAAATTGAAATGGCTTATCATTTTTATTATTTTTTAAATCATTAATTAACTCAGATAAATTAAACATTTTTAGATTGTCTTCACCATATTGGTTATTATCTTTAAAAACTATTTTTTTAAAATTAATACAATTATTTTGTATAAAATCCTTTAATTTATTGTTTCTTTCTATTACACTGTCATAAAACCAGTACAAATCATCAACTTTAATAATTTCATTATATTTTTGATCTATTTTAAGAATTAGATTTCTTAGTTTTTTTAGTCCATAGATTTTTGATAAATTTATACATATATACTCTAATCTAATTACATCATCTTCAATAATATCATTCTTTGTTATTAATTCTTTAAATTTATCTTCTAATTTATTTAATGCTATTTGATTTTTATTTTCATAATAAATCATCAATAACATATCACATAAATGTGTAAAATCACTAAATGATAGATAATTATTAAACTTTTCAAATATTTTGTTTTCAAAATAAGACATATCATTAAACTGTTTTAGTAAAGAAAATATGTAATAAGCTCTAGTGCCTTCTGTTGCAAAATCATATGAAGTATTATTAAGGCAACCGTAAAGAATTTCATCTTTGTAAATATCAGTATTTTTAGAATTTTTTAAGATTAAAAAAGTTCTACCCAATCCTCTTTCTAAATATTTATAAAAGGCAGAAGGTGAAATTTCATAAATATTATTCAAATAAATCCTCCTATAAAAATTTTTCATACAACAATTATATCATATATATCATCTTATTACAAACATATATTGTTCTAATAATTATTAAAATAAATTTAAAATTATTTTAAAAATGAGGTTATAAAAAATAGAAAATTGATATAATAATAGTGTTCTATCTAGATAACACACTATTAGGTGGTTATAGGATTAAAATAAATCTAAATAAGTATGTAATTAAAGGATTATGATTAATCACTATGATTATAATGCTTTATTTCTAGAAACTATAAATGCCCATATTGATGAATTAATTTTAGAAGATATAGCTGTTACTGGAAAGATAGACAATTTTAAATTTATTACAAAATATTCAGCATCTCTTGTTGGTTATGCAGAAAATACATATATAAGTAATGTACATGTTAATGGGGTTGTAAGTAAAGGTAAATATGTTGTTGGTATAGTTGGTTACGCACGTTTTTGACCATTTCTTAATTCATCATTTACTTTCAGAGTAGAGAATGGGGAATACATTGGGGGAATTGCTTCCTATTTTTACACTTATTATGAAATGTCTCGTAGTGTTATTGATGGAATAATTAAAAATTGTTACTCTTTGTGTGATTTTACTTATGATTCAAATATACCTTATAACTTAGTTAGTATTATAGGTGGAATTGTGGGATATGGAGAACAAATTGTGTTTCTTAAGTCTTATTTTTATGGAAATATAAAAGCAAGACAGTTTGATGACCATAAGCTAATAGTTGGAAGTGATTTAGGATATATTGTACAACATGTGTATTATGTAAGTGAATATTCAGTAGAAGAGGCATTTACACGAAAAATTATGCATTCTTAGAGGCATACAAAATAAGTTATGAAGAATTAACAAGTGGTAAAGTTATAAAGGGACTAGAAGAATTTAAATATGATGCAGATAAAGTCACAACAATTTAAATAGAAGTAAATAAAAATCACAAATCTATTATATTGATTTGTGATTTTTACTTTACTTTTTATTTTATTATTTTAATATTATTAAGAATTTTATTAGCCATTAGTTTATACCCTTTATCTAATGGATGAATTCCTTCTCTCGAATATAATTCTTCATCCTCATGTATTAAAGCAGTAGCAAAATCATTTTCAAAAGCTATATATTCACAGTTATACTTTTTTGCAAGTTTTCTTGTTTCGT
>JAEYQM010000071.1 GCA_023410025.1 Bacillota bacterium | reverse complement strand
TGTGGCATTATCTAATTCCTGGTTATATAATTGCCTTTATTCTATCATATATTGTTCCAAAAATATTTGTTGGTATTGCCTTTGACTCTGGTGGTGTTGCAAGTGGACCAATGATTGGTACATTTATCTTTGCCTTTGTACAAGGAATTGCTGATGGTAAGGGTGCAAACCTATTAACTGATGGTTTTGGTATGATATCTATGGTAGCATTAACTCCATTAGTAGCTTTACAATTATTAGGACTAGCATATAAACTAAAATCTAGAAGAGAGGTGTAACATGAATAATCAAATATCTTTAAATAATGATTTACTCATGGTTATTGTTAACTTTGGAAAAGGTTCAAAAATAATGAAAATAGCAAAAGATAGTGGTATTAAAGGTGGAACCATTGTCTTAGGCAGGGGAACTGCAAATAGTCATATATTGAAAATGTTGAAGATAACAGACATTAGAAAAGAGATTGTTTTAATGGCAACTCCTGAAGAATTAACACCAAAAATAGTAAGTGACTTACATGATAAGTTTGATTTTGATAAACCTAATCACGGGATTGCTTTCACAATGAGTTTGGCTAATTTATGTGGCCATCCAAATTCAAAATATATAAATAATAAAGAAAGTAAGGGGAATGAACAAAGTATGCATACAGCAATTTTTGTAATTGTTAATAAAGGTAGTGCGGATGATGTTGTTGATGCTGCATTAGCAGTTGGAGCACGTGGAGCAACAATAATTAATGGTAGAGGAACAGGTATCCATGAACAAAAAATACTATTTGCTTTTCCTGTAGAACCAGAAAAAGAAATTGTATTAATTATTGCACAAAGTTCTTTAGCTGACGTAATTGTTGAAAAGATTCGAAATGATTTCCATATTGATACTCCAGGAATGGGTATTTTATTCACAATGAATCTTAAGGAAACTTACGGATTACACTAAGCAAATTGCTTTTAAAACTATATTTTTTTGGTATAATAATTTTGAGGTGAAAAAATGACAAAAGAACTTAAAATTGAAGGTATGAGTTGTAAACATTGTGTTAAACATGTAACAAATGCATTAAGTGATGTTGATGGAGTTATAGATATTAAAGTAAGTCTTGAAAATAAAAATGCATTAGTGATATTAAATAAAGAAGTAGCTGATCAAACTTTTATTGATGCTATCGATGAAGTTGGATATAAAGTTACGGAAATAAAGTAAATAGGGCCATGCCCTATTTTTATTAATATTTATTTAAGAAATGTGGGTATAATATAAATAATTATCGTATATAAATAAATTGAAAAAATGTGTTGATTATGGTAAAATAATAGAATGAGGTGAAAGCATGGATTTATTGAAATCTTTTATCTTCCCACATAAAATGAGAAGATTTAGAAACATGAGTATTTTTATTTCAATAATAATATTCTTTATTACTGTTTATATTTTAATGTTTCCTATTAAAATAAGAACTAATGGTCGTGTAGAGCAATATATTGAAAATAACAAATATTTCACGTATGGAATTAGTCAAGTAGTACTTAATTCTGATGATAAGAACTTATTAACAAAACGTGGATACAATGTAAAGGACAAAGTATTAGGAACATCAAGTGATGAAGAGGTTGTAGAAATAATAAAAACCTCATATACTGAAGATGGGAAAAAAGTAAATGTAACTTTAGTATTTGATCCATATAATGTTCGTGAAGAGGAAATCGTTGTTGTTGGTGATTTATATTATAAGAAATTTAATATTGAAAACCCAACAGATGAAGATAAAACAAAAGCATTATATATTGGTAAATTAATATCATCATTTAGTTATAATGCTACTGATTTTAATTATGATGAATATTTAGATGAATATGGAGCAAAAACTCTAGAAGAATTAAAAGAATTAGATTCAAAATTAAACTTATTTAGTTTATACAATTTAGAAAATGAAGAAAACGTTGAAGACTATTTAATAATTTTCTATCCTGATTATTTTATTATTAATGATGAAGATAAAATAATTGGTAGTTATTATCGTGAAGAATTAGATATTGAATTTGCAAAATTGGATAATTTTGGGCATGATACAGCTGCTTTCTTAACAGATATTTGCATTAAGGCTGATCAAGCAACTAGAACATTCTATACATTATTATCATCATTTGTATTACCATTCATTATTGTTTTAATAATTTGGTTATTCTCACGTAAAACAGGATACCTAAAGACATATAAAGAATACTATAATATTGCGGCGATCTCATCAATCTTACCACTTGTTATATCATTTATAGTATCGTGGTTTTGGGATAATGGATCAATAATCCATTCAGCATTAAGCGTTATGTTTTTCCTATATTCTATTTATATGATTAACATGACTCGTGAAGAAGCTTAGTTTTAAAAAAAATACAGAGATGTTAACCTTGTAAAACCATCTAAAAAAACACAAGGGGGATGTTGCCTTGCAATACCATCTTTAAAAACACAAGGAGTAAAAAATGAAAACACAAAAATTAGTAAAATTATCAGCTGTTGCTGCATTATACGTTGTATTTACGTTATTAATTCAACCATTTGCTTATCGAGACATTCAATTTAGAATTTCGGAAATCTTAGTATTATTAGTATTTTTTAATAAAGATTATCGATATTCAATAATATTAGGATGTTTCATCTCCAATATTTTCAGTCCTATGATGTGGATGGATTTAATATTTGGGGTTGGTCAAACAGTTATTGTAGTATTAACTATTGGTAAGATTAAAAATTTATTTGTTGCATCAATAGTTCCAGTAATTACAATGCCTATTATAGCTTTAGAATTAATGCTAGCATTAGGTCTACCATTCTGGTTAAGTTGTCTTTCAACAATGTTAGGGGAATTTGCTGTTACAGTGGTAATCGGTTATCCTGTATTCCTTATCCTAAGGAAAAATAGAGCATTTTTAGAGTTAATCGATGCAAATCGTAATTTGGAGGATTAAATGAAATTTAGTGAATATAAATATGTTCGTCCTGATTTTGAACAAATCGAAAAAGAAATAAATGAACTTATTAATAAGTTTAATGCGAGTGAATCAAAAGATGAACAAATAAAATGTATTGATCGTTTTAATGAAATTAGAAATTACTTTGACACAATGTCAACATTAACATCTATTCGTAACTCAATTAATACAACTGATGAATTCTATGAAAAAGAACAAGAATTTTTTGATGAAAAGACACCAGTTTATGGTGGATTAGTAGATGCTTTTTTAAAGTCATTAGTAAAATCAAAATTTAAAAATGAATTAGAAGAAAAATACGGAAAATATTTCTTTGAAAAAATTGAATTACAATTAAAAGTATTTAGTCCTGACATAATTGAAGATTTAGTTGCTGAAAACAAATTAGTTACTAAATATTCAAAATTAACAGCAAGTGCTAAAATTGAATTTGATGGAAAGATTAATAACTTAAGTCAAATGACTCCTTATTCACAATCTACAAATAGAGGAATTCGTGAAAAGGCTCAATTATTAGTTGCTAAATTCTTTGAAGATAATGAGCATGAATTTGATACAATTTATGATGAACTTGTAAAAGTAAGAACTAAAATGGCTAAAAAGCTTGGATTTAATAATTATGTTGAATTAGGATATGGTCGTTTAGGTAGAACTGATTATACAAGTGCAGATGTTAAGAAATATCGTGATCAAGTATATAAATACTTAGTACCACTTGCTCAAAAATTAATTGATAGACAAGCAAATCGTTTAGGACTTGAAACTCTTAAATATTTCGATTTAAATTTAAAATTTTTAAGTGGAAATCCAAAACCAATTGGTTCAAAAGATGTTTTAGTAGCTAAGGGTAAACAAATGTATTCTGAAATGAGTCCAGAAACTAAAGAATTCTTTGATTTCATGGTTGAAAAAGAATTACTAGATTTAGAAGCTAAAGAAGGTAAACGTGGTGGAGGATATTGTACATTTATATCTGATTATAAATCACCATTCATTTTCTCTAATTTCAATGGAACAAGTGGAGATGTTGATGTATTAACTCATGAAGCTGGTCATGCATTCCAAGTATTCCAATCACGCAATATTGAAATTCCTGAATTTATTTGGCCTACATATGAAGCTTGTGAAATCCACTCAATGAGTATGGAATTCTTTGCTTGGCCATGGATGAATTTATTCTTTGGACATGATGAAGAAAAATATCGTTATACTCATTTATCTGAAGCATTATTATTTATCCCATATGGTGTTACAGTTGATGAATTCCAACACTATGTATATGAAAATCCAGAAGCAACTCCAGAAATGAGAAAAGCAATGTGGAGACAAATTGAAAAGAAATATTTACCATATAAAGTATATGACGGCAATAAATTCTTTGAAAGAGGTGGATTCTGGTTCAGACAAAGCCATATCTTCTCATCTCCATTCTATTATATTGACTATACATTAGCGCAAGTATGTGCATTCCAATATTTAATTGCATCAAGGGAAAATCGTCCTGAAGCCTGGAACAGTTATTTAGGATTATGTAAACTAGGTGGAACTAAACCATTCTTAGAACTTGTTGAAGCAGCTGGATTATTAAGTCCATTTACTGAAGGAACTTTAGAAAAAATCGTATTAAAAGTTTCAACATATCTTGATGAAATTGATGATTCAAAATTATAAAAATTAAAATTAAACCTAAAATAGAAAATATAAATTCTATTTTAGGTTTTTTTGTATAATATCAATACTTATTTTACTTTTTTGTCTTAACAATTTTATTAAAAAATGTTATAATAAACTAAAGAGGTAATGTAATATGAAGTGTAAAAGATGTAATCGTGAAGTTATTGAGGGTATGAATTATTGTGGTTACTGTGGGCTTTTTCTTCACGAATCAAGACAGTGTGATAATTGTGGGGAAATAGTTGATGCAAAGTATAATTTTTGTTATAAATGTGGACATAAAATAAATGTTAATTATGAAAATATTATAACAAATATTATTGATGATAAAATATTAATTAATAATCAACCAGTTATAAAATATCAACAAATAAATGCTAATAATGTTAAAAGTGTATCTAAAACAAATATTAATGAAAAAGATAATAATTTGGTATTAAAATTTATAAAAAATAGTGATTATAAGATAAGAAATATTGCAATTATAATATTTTCTTTAGTTTTAATTTTTGCATTGCTAGCTCCAATTACTAAAATTTATATTGAAGATCTATATGGAACTTCAAATAGTAATTTATTTGGTTATATAGAGACATTATTTAAAGGAATTGGAAAATTTTCATTAATGGATTTATATGATATTGATTTTAACAGTAATTTTGATTATATATTATATTTAATTGTTGATGACTATAATAATGAAATGCTCTTTCAAAGAACGGCATTATATATTGGTATATTTATTGTGTTGGCTTTATTTATTTTGCCTATAGTTTCAATTGTACTATGTGTAAAAAATTACAAAAATAAAGAAAATAGTATAATACCAAGTTATTTATTGATTATTACATTTGTATTAAGTACTTCATTATTTTTAATTGCTCCACTATATGATGTTAGTCCTGGATTGGGATTAATTATATATTTTATTATAAATGGAACTTATCTTGTTTATGATATAATA
>JAEYQM010000055.1 GCA_023410025.1 Bacillota bacterium | reverse complement strand
CTTGATACAATCTTTACAATATTTAAAATAATCTCAACTGTTTTTTCCATTCCTTCAACAGTAATAAATTCATATTTGCCATGGAAATTGAATCCGCCCGTACCAATGTTTGGACACATTAAACCTTTATATGTTAAAACAGCACCATCAGTACCACCTCTAACAGGAGTAATTACTGGATCAACTTGTGCCATTTTACATGCATCTTTTGCAATCTCAATAATTTCTGGGTGATTTTTTAAATGTTCATACATATTATAATAACTATCTTTAATATTTAGTTCAATAGTATTTTCTTTATATTTCTTATTTAAGAAATCAGCAATATTTTTAAAATCTTCTTTTTGTTTTTCAAAAATACTAAAATCATGATTCCTAACAATATAATGCATGTTTGTTTTTTCAACAGTACCACTTATTTCATTTAAATGATTAAATCCTTCATATTTTTCTGTATAAGCAGGGTTAAAGAATGCAGGTAACATATTATGAAATTCATAAGCAATATGAATACTATTAAACATTTTTTGTTTTGCTGAACCTGGATGAATATTACTACCGTTAACAGTTACATTAATGCTTGCAGCATTAAAGTTTTCATAGTTTAAATCACCTTCTTTACCACCATCGATTGTATAAGCAAAGTCACATCCAAATCCTTCAACATCGAAAAACATTGCTCCTTCACCAATTTCTTCATCAGGTGTAAATCCTATTTTAATATCACCATGTTTAATATCAGGGTTATTATTTAAAATTTCTGCCACTGTCAATATTTCAGCAATTCCTGCTTTATCATCTGCACCTAGAAGAGTAAGTCCATCAGTCGTAATTAATGTTCTTCCTTTAAGTTCAGCCAAGAATGGAAATTGACTAACTTGCATAACAATATTTTTTTCTTTATTTAAAGTAATATCCAATCCATCATAATTAGAGATAATTTGTGGATTAACATTTTTTGCTGTCATGTCACTAGATGTATCCATATGAGCAATAAAACCGATTGTAGGTACATCAATATCAATATTCTTAGGAATTAATCCGTAAATATATCCCTCTTTACTAATCTTTATATTTTTAATACCTAAACTAGACATTTCTTCAGCTAATGTCTTTGCAAATTCAATTTGTGAAGGCGTAGATGGATGTAATCCACTCTTTGGATTTGATGTTGTTTCTATCTTCACATAATTTAATAATCTTTCGTAAGCTTTCATATTATCCTCCGTTATTATATATTATTATAGCATTAATTTTAAGTTTTAGTTAAATAAAACATAGTAAAATTTGTTTTGATTTGAAAAAAACTAGACAATGAAATTTTAATATGATATAATGTATGAAAGTGAGGTAATTTCTATGCAAATGATTCAAGTCATGGAGAATTTTAAAGTGAAAGGGTCTATTGTTCATGCCCAAGAATATGGTAATGGACATATAAATAAGACTTACAGAATCACTACATCTGCTAACGAAAAATATATCCTCCAACAAATTAACACTAATGTATTTAAAAAACCAAAAGAAGTAATGGAAAATATCGAACTAGTAACAAACCATATAAGAAGCAAGTGCAATTCAAATGACAAAAGTACATTTTCAAGAATGTCTTTAGAAATTGTTGGAACTAAGGATAAAAAGAACTATGTGAAACTTAAAGATTCGTATTGGCGCGTATATAAGTTTATTGAGGGTGCAAAGACTTACGAAAGAATTGAACATCCTGATCAATTTTATGAAGTGGGAAAAGCTGTAGGTTTATTCCAAAAACATCTAAGTGATTTTCCAATTAAAAAATTAAATGTTACTATTCCTGATTTTCATAATACGCCAAAGCGTTATGAAAAGTTTATCCAAATCGCTAAAAGTGATGATTATGATCGTGGACTGGAAGTATTTAATGAAATAAAATTTGTATTTGATCGTCAAAAAGATATGGGATTAATTATGGAAGGATTAAAGAAAAATAAAATTCCACTACGAGTAACCCATAACGATACAAAACTGAATAATGTTATGATTGATGAAATTACTGGTAAAGCCATTTGTTTAATTGACTTAGATACAGTAATGCCAGGAAGTCTTTTGTTTGATTTTGGTGATGCAATTAGAATTGGCGCATCGACTGCTGCTGAAGACGAAAAAGATTTATCAAAAGTAAAACTTGATTTTGAATTATTTGAAAAGTTTTCTTTAGGTTTTCTTGAAGTATTAAAAAACGATCTTACCAAAGAAGAAATAAATCTGTTAGTTGATTCAGCAAAAATCATCACATTAGAATGTGGAATGCGTTTCTTAACTGATTATTTAGATGGTGACAAATATTTTAGAACTCACTTTGAAGATCATAATTTAGTAAGAGCAAGAACACAATTCAAATTAGTTCAAGAAATAGAAGATCATTATGATGAATTAAGAGAAATAATAAATAAAATAATTAATAAGTAAAATATAAACCTTTTCGTAAATATATAAGCGAAGAGGTTTTTTTATATATTTTGTATATTGTAAATTTCTTGTTAAATAATATAGTAGATTAATTTAAAAGAGGGGTATTATGCAAAGAAAATTATCAATTTTTATTTTATTTATTTTAGCTTTTATATTTTTTGGACAAGTTAGAGCCAGCACTATTTCTTCAACAAACAAATTAAATCCAGCAACATCAAAATATGAATTAGTTGGAGAAAATTATCAATCAATTGGTCACTTTAAAGTAACTGGTGGTGACTTAGTGGAAATTGATGAAAAGACTGAATATTTTCTTATTCCAACTTATCTAAATAAAAGAGTTGTAACTGACTTTAATTGGAAAGAACTTCCTTATTTTGATGAAACACTACCAAATAAAATTGATTTATTTGACAAGGAAAAAGAATTTCTTGAACCAGTTCAATTAACTAAAAAACTATATGCTGATGGAATCCATGTTGGATATGCAATTGAAGTTGATGCCAGTATTGGATACTTTAGAATTAATGAACTTAATTTAAAATCAAATTCTATTACAAAAGTGGATGTATTAAACTTTTTTAGTGAAAATATTACAAGTATAGATCAAGCATTATTATTAATTAAAGCTAGCGATATAAAATTTCTACCGAGCCCTACTAATTATGTATATCAATATTCTAATACTTCATATGATGTAAGTAATATGAGATTTAATGAGGAATTAAGTACTTATAGTTATGGAAAAGATTATGCTGATATTATGGAACCAATAATCGAAGTTGATCGACTTAAATTTGAAACAACAGTGGATAATCCTATCACAATTCCTAACTTAATGAAGGAAATTAATTTGTTTGCCTATGATGAAATAGATGGAAATCTAACTTCTCAAATACAATATAACTGTGATATATATTTTAATAATGTATTAAATATAGATGAAGTAAGAAATCGGGTTTTAGGAGAATATGATATTGAGTTTTTTGTTTTAGATTCGAGTAGCAATAAGGCGTCATGTATAGTAAATATCATTGTTGTTGATAATCTAAAACCAGTGGTTGATTATGATAAATCTGTAATTAATTATACATTTGAAGTGTTTAAGGTAAGTATTGATAAAGACTATATTATAAGCAATATAATTGTTATTGATAATTACTCGCATGTTTCCTATATAATACTTAAAGATACTTATCTAGGAAATGAAGATTTACTTGGAAGTTACGAAGTTCATGTTAGATTTTCTGATGAATCAAAAAATTATACAGATGTTATAGTAACAATAAATATTGTAGATATAACCGCTCCAACAATAAATGTACTAAGAAACTACTATAATGTAAGTTATCGTGTAAAGAAAAATATTAGTGATGTATTAACTGAGTTGAAACTAGAAATTATTGATAACTATGATAGAAATTTAAATTATGAAATAACTAAAAATGATTATAGTGGAAATGAAAATAAAGTCGGTTCATATATATTTAAAATTAAATGTATAGATAATAGTGGAAACTTTAATGAATATGAATTTAGGATGAATGTTATTGATGACGTTGCTCCAATTATATATTTTAATAGAACTAAAGTAAAAACAACAACAAACGAGTTCCTTACAATGGAAAAAATAAAGCATATCATCATAACTGAATCAAATCCAAAAAGTGAAAATTTTGAGCTTGAAATTGTAAAGGATACATATACAGTTAATTCAAATCGTAAAGGTGAATACGAAATGGGATTAAGATTAATATATGAAGATGGCACTGTTGAATATGAGTTATTAAAAATAAATGTTGAAAAGGGCCAAAGTACTGGTTTCTTCGCAAAAGCCATTGTTGTAATAAAAAAGATATTCCTTTTTATTTGGAATATCATTAAATGGCCATTTGAATGGTTATATCGTCTTATTTTTTAAATCTTGTTTTTCTTGCTTAGTAAGAGGAACGGGATCATATCCACCCTTTGAAAAAGGATTACATCTTAAAATTCTAAAAATGGTTAGAAAAGTAGCTTTAAAGAAGTTGAATTTTTGATAACATTCTAATCCATATTCAGAACAAGTTGGTGAATATTTACATCTTGGGGTGTTGTGATTATGTTTATAAAATTTAATTAATTTAATGACTAGTTTATTCATAATATACCTCAAATATATTATAGTATAAACTAGTCATTTTTTCAATACTTTGAATTATATATACAAAAATGGAAATAATATGTATATGATATATGCAATCTTAATATTCCTTTTTATAATTCTTATAATGCCAATAAATTTTAGATTTTTATATGATGATGACCGTAGCGATATTGAAATTCAATTAATTAAGTTTTTTAATTTAAAAATTGATGTTGATAAGTTTATAAGGTTCCTGTTAACAAATAAATATGATCGTAATAAAATTACATTTGATAGTATTGTATATAAAATGGTTTTATTTTTTAAAGGAAGGAGAATTTCTAAATGGCTCATTAGAAGGACAAGACTAATCAAATCAAGTATATTAATTGAAGAAGATATTGAAAATTATTTACTTTTTATCATGGATTGGACAGCCGTTAATGTTATTAAAAATTTATTTTCCTCTTTATTTTCAAAAACGGAAAACAATTACTATATGGTTCTTCCGAGTAATAAAAGAAAAATTAGTTTAGAAATAGTTGTACAAATGCGTATAATTTTTTTAATTCTTGCAATAATATTTAATATGAAAGATGTTTTTAAAACAATCAAATTTATGAGGGAATATTATGGAAAATCAAATATCTGAATTATTTAAAATATCAACCGAATCACTAAAGAATATTGTTGATGTTGATACAATTGTTGGAAAGACAATTGTCCTAGAACCATCAATTGCAATTATCCCTGTTTCAAAAGTCAAAACAACTTTCGCAACGGGTGGAACTGAACAAAATAAACCAAAACTTGATAATACCTATCCATTTGGTGGAGCAACGGGAGGATCAATTACTATTTCTCCAGTAGGCTTTTTAGTGGTTAATAATAATGATGTGAAGTTATTCCATCTTGAAGAGCAAACACACATTTTTGAAAAACTAATTGATCAAGTCCCAGAAGCAATTAGTGCCTTAAAAGATTTATTATCTTCAAAACCAAAAACAAGTACAATTGAAGTTATTGAAAAAAAATAAAATATGGTTGCAAATGTTTTTTATATTTGCAATTTTTATTTTTAATGGTATAATAATTAAAGTTAGTAATTTGTATATAAAGAGGTTCAAATGGATAGTAAAAATATTGATATTTTTTATGACTATATTGATGAAGCTAGTTTACTAATATATCAAGATGCTCGTATATCATATCTAGCATCACTCGTAAGAGCAATTGATGGTTTAGTTGGAAATCTCAATGATAATATGTTATCAATGGAAACAATTGATAAACTTGATAAGATTTATGATACCTTATCTAAAGTTAATTTCTTAAATGAAGAAGTTCGTATTGCTTTTGAGTTGTTAGTAATTAAAGGATTAAAAGATAGTAGTATTTATCCTCTAGATATTATTACTCCTGATGCAATTGGTTATATTTTTAGTAATATAATTAATAGATACGCAAAAGATGATGATGAGATTCTCGATATAGGTCTTGGAACTGGTAATCTTTTATACACAATTAGTAATTATTCAAAAATGAAATTGAATTTAATTGGGATTGAAAAGGAAGAATTGTTATGTGAAATTGCAAGAGTAAGTGCTGAGGCACAAGCAATTGATGTTAACATCTATTGTAATGATGCTCTTGATGGATTTGGTCATAAAGTTGATTTGATCATTGGCGATATTGTAAATGACGATAAAGAAGGTTATTTACCATACAAACTTTTAAATACATATATTAATAATTTAGAAGAAGATGGAATATTTGCAATACTAGTTAGTAATGATTTCTTTGCTCAAAAAGAATTAAATTATTTTAGAACTAATTTTATTGGTAGTCTCCTTGGACTCATTGTGTTACCTGATACAATGTTTAAAAGTGAGGATAAGAAGAAAAGTATTTTAATTGGATCGAAAAAGAAAATTGATGACGACTTATTGATTGTTAATTTTCCTTCACTAAAAGATGGTGCAAAAGTAAAAGAAACAATAGAAATTATAAATGAATGGATAGAAAAACTGAAAGGAATAGTAAAATGAAAAAAATAATGTCAGTAAATGCGGGAAGTTCTTCTCTAAAATTTCAATTATTAGAAATGCCAAATGAAGTTGTAATAACTGAAGGAATCGTTGAAAGAATTGGTTTAAATGATGCCGCTTATACAATTAAATATAACGGTAAAAAGGACAAACTTATTTTACCTGTTTTAGATCATAGCGCAGCTGTTAGCATCTTACTAGAAGATTTAATTAAAAAAGAAATTATCAAAGATTTAAATGAAATCTCTGGTGTTGGTCATCGTATTGTTCACGGTGGTGAAAAATTCAACAAATCAGTTTTAGTAACTGATGAAGTTGTAAAAGAAATTGAAATTTTAGCGGACTTAGCTCCATTACATAACCCAGCTCACTTAGTTGGAATTGCAGCTTTCAAAAAAGCATTACCTAATGTGCCTCAAGTTGTTGTATTTGATACAGCATTCCATCAAACAATGCCTAAAGAAAACTACTTATATGCATTACCTTATGAATACTATACAAATTACGGTGTTCGTAAATATGGTGCTCATGGAACAAGCCATCAATATGTAGCAAATGAAGCAGCTAAACTTGTTGGTAAACCAATTGAAGATTTAAAGATTGTTACATTACATATCGGAAATGGTGCTTCTTTAGCGGCTATTAAAGGTGGTAAAGTAGTTGATACATCAATGGGTCTTACTCCACTTGAAGGTATTCCAATGGGAACAAGATCTGGAAATATTGACCCAGCTGTTGTTGAATTCATTGCAAGAAAAGAAAACATCACAGTTAGTGAAGTAACAAATATATTAAATAAAAAATCAGGTTATTTAGGAGTTTCTGGAAAATCTAATGACTCTCGTGAAATTGAAGAAGGAATGCTTGCTGGAAATGAAAGATGTAAATTAGCTCTTGATATTCAATACAAGAGAGTTGCTGATTATATCGGTAGCTACTACGTTCTATTAGGTGGAATTGACGTAATTGTCTTCACTGCTGGAATTGGAGAAAATTCAAATCATTTCCGTGAAGAAGTATTAAATCGTTTAAGTGTTTTAGGTGTTGAAGTAGATAAAGAAAGAAATAATGTTCGTGGAAAAGCAACATTAATTTCTACTGATGCATCTAAGATTAAAGCATTCTTAATTCCAACAAATGAAGAATTAGTAATTGCTAGAGACACATTAAGATTAATTTCTAAGTAGAAAATATAAGTGTAATTATTTTACTTTATGTAAATAATTACACTTTTTTTTATTAGTAAAATCACCATTTAAATTTAATATATATTTGGGGGTGAAATATTGAAAAAATTAATTTTTGTAATTGTGTTATTAATTGGATTAAATATTAAAGTAAATGCCAATAGTGTTATTGTATTTGAAGAAAAACTTGGGTCAATTAAAGATTTACAAATAGAAGGATCAAAACTTCTTACAACCGATATTAATTTTAATGAACCTGGAGTTTATAATTTATCATATTATGATGGATATGATGGAAAAATTTATAATAGAGAATTACATATTGTAAGTAGCGATTCTGATTACACTTATCGATTTACAAAAGAATTATTAAATGTAAATTTAGATAAAACATATATAATTGAAGATTTCTTATTATATAATGATTATTTAATAATATCTGGTCAGAGAGATTTAAATGAAAGACAAGTACAAACAGAGTTTATTCAAAATTATGCATTTATCAATTGTTATAAAGATGGTACATTATTATGGGCTCATGAGTATAGTGAATACTCTTATATTAATAAAATGGTTATTACTAAAGGCGGAATTCTATCATTTGTGACTTACCAAAATGATGGTGATTATACAGATATAAAATTAGTTGAATATAGTTTTAGTGGCCAAATTCTTAGAGAAAAAATTTTTATTGGTAATAGTTATGAAATGGGTATTGATTTAATTGAAAGCGATAAATACTATTATATTCTTTATTATACCTATTCAAATAGTGGTGATTTTATTTCCCCTTATAAAGACACAAAAGTAATAAGTATTAGTAAACTTGATAAAATTACTTTAAATATAATTCAATCAAGGTATATTGGAAATAATAATTACAATTATATTATTGATTATGCCTATGATGATTTTTCAAAAAAATTTTTTATTGTTGCTGATTTATCTGGTAGTTTTGGAAATTATCAGGGTAAGAATTTATATAATGGACAGTTTATTATTGCATTTGATGATGACTTAAATAATGAAATATACACTAGTTTAAAGTTTGAAACATATTTAAATGGAATCTGTGCAAGTGATGGGTTAGTCATCCTTACAGGCAGAAATATCCTTAATAATAATTATATCTATAATTTTTTTATGGATACAAATTTAAATATTATTGATTATAATGATTATAAATTATTAGATGACATAGTTTATTCAAATGGAGTAAAAGAAGTAAATCAATCACCAATTATTAAATTAATTAATCGGAATGGTGAAGTTTGCGGTTTATATGATTATAATTTTAATGAGTATTACAAGTTAGATAGTAATATAAAACTTGTAAAGTATATTGATAAAACAAGATATTTGCTTAAAAGAAGTGGAGGACAAGTAGTAATTTATAAAGATTATTTCATAGGAAAAAGATCAAAAGATAGTACTGTTTATGATAATATAAAATATAATTATCAAGAATTTTGGGTAAATGATATTTATATTAGTAGTTATTCATATGAAAATTATAATAAAACTTTTGGTCACTATAAAGATATAATAAGATTAGAAGATAGTAATTTCTGCTTTGTTTATGGATACCAATATTTTGTTCGTGAAAAGTTTAATATAAAAAACAATCAAGTTTATGATAAAAAATTAAAACTAATATTTAATGGCGTGGGTTATTTAAATGATGAATTAATCTATAGTGGATATGAGATAAATAATGTTGGGTTTTATAATTTAGTAATCTACGGAAATGAATCCTTAAAAAGTATAAATTTTAAAGTTGAATCCCTTAGTGTTAATAATATTGATTTTATTGATAAGTCTATAGAAATAAAAAATGCTAATTTAAAAGTAAATCCAATTCAAACAAAAACTATTCAATTTGAAAAGACAATTTATGATATATCAAAACCCAAACCCCAATTAGTTTATTCAGTTATTGTTCTTATTTTTATTGGGATTGGTTTTCTTATGCCAATTAGATGGAGGAAAAAATGATTAAGATATTTTT
>JAEYQM010000043.1 GCA_023410025.1 Bacillota bacterium | reverse complement strand
TCCATAAGTATTAAATTTATACTTAGAGTCTCCCTCATACCACTGAGCTATTG
Source organism: Bacillota bacterium (assembly GCA_023410025.1). Lineage (GTDB taxonomy): Bacteria > Bacillota_I > Bacilli_A > ML615J-28 > CAG-698 > JAEYQM01. Next base: position 3,426 of record JAEYQM010000043.1, on the reverse strand, counting down.
AGTATTTTTGTTTATCACTTGTAATATTTTCAATGTGAAATGTTACAACATAATTTTGTTCTATTTTTTCAATTTCCGTACATTCAATTACTTCAAATTCTCTTTCTTGATTTTCTGTACCATTTATCATAATTAATCTAGTTAGTTCCAATTTATTTTCAGAATAAAATATTAATTTTATTGTATATGATTTACCAACCTCAGCACTAACTGCATAATATTTTGTAATTGGAACAGATGAATTTAATCAATTAACATTATTTATTTTATTTTTAATTTCATAAAAATATGTTAATTTGAATAAGTTTTTATATTCTCCTATAAGTTCTTAATCAGTTTCATCATATACTTTTACATCAATAAAATCCATATCTTTTTTATTTGAATCCACATAACAACCAGATAAACCAAAACAAATGAAAACTAATAATCCAAATAAGATAATTTTTCTCATTTATATTCACCTTTTTATCATTATCATAAGTATATCATATTTAATTAAAAAATAAAATAAAAACATCAAATCATTAAAGATTTGATGTTTATTATTATCTTCTTTCAAGTAAACATACTGCTTCAACATTCGCTGTTTGAGGGAACATATCGACAGGTTTTACAAATTTAATTGAATATTCTTTTTGTAAATGGTTTAAGTTCTTAGCAAGTGTTGCTGGGTTACATGAAACATATACAATTTTCTTAACATTGCTCTTTTTTAAGTAATTGATAAAGCTTACTTCTAAACCTTTTCTTGGTGGGTCAACAACGAAGATATCTGGAACAAATCCTTCATTATTAAATTGATCAAGTCTAGGTAAAATATTTCCATCATAGAAACTAATATTTTCAACTTTATTTAAATTAGCAAATACTCTTGCGTTTTTAATTCCTTCAACATTAGTATCTATTCCACGTACTTCTTCAACATGAGGAGCAAGCATCATACCAATAGTACCAATTCCACAGTAACAGTCTACTACTTTTTCTGTACCATTTAAGCGACATGCATGTTTAATTTCTTCATATAGGTTTACAATTTGTCTTGAGTTTAATTGATAGAAAGCAGATGGAGAAATATGGAATTTCAATCCATTTAGATTTCCTTCAATAAATTTTTTACCAGCAACATTAACTACTTCTTTTCCAAACATTTCAATTGCTTTTGGATCATTATTTATTGAGTAGTTTGCTGAAGTAACTTCTAATCTCTTTAATAAATTGATTAGTTTTTGATCTTCTTTTGTCATTACAAATGTAACTTGAACTTCATTTGTTTCTTCAAACCCTCTAATAATTAGGTATCTTAAACTACCCATATTAGTTTTTGGATTATAAACATCGATATTAGCTTTTGTTAGTTCAGCTAAAACATATTCTCTTGTTTTTAAAACTAATTTATTTTCAACATCACAATCATTAATAAATACTAAGTGATTTGAATCTTTTTCATACATTCCAACAACCACTTCTTTACCATTATGTCTTACTGGTAAACTGCTCTTGTTACGATAGTTCCATGGGTTTTCCATTCCTAATGTATCGTAGAATTTAATTTTTGAAATATCTCCATCGAAATATCTTTGGAATGATTCAACAACAAGATTTTTCTTTTCTTCTAGTTGTTTTTGATATGATAAATGTTGTAATTGACATCCACCACATTTTCCATAGTATTTACATCTTGGTTCAACACGATCTAGAGATTTTTCTTTTATTTTGGTAATTACCCCTTTAGCATATTTTTCATTAGCTTCTATAATTTTTACTTCAACAACTTCTCCTGGTAAACAGTCATCAACAAAAATGGCTTGACGTTTATAATAGCCAATACCTTCACCATTTATACCAATACGTTTAATAGTTATTAAAATAGATTCGTTTAATTTTACTTGGTTCATATTTATTCCTCTTTTTTATAATTATACTTCTAGTTAGAATTATTTGCAAGTATATAATTAAAATACATAAAATAAAGGCGTTATAATAAATATAACGCCATATTTAAATTAATTATAAATACCTCTTAAAGCATTAATAATTTTATAAGTTGTGATATTAGAGTAAACTAATAATCCATATTGATAATTTAAATTTGTAGGAACTACATCAACCCTACCATTACCATCATTTAGGTCATAACCAAATGTAATTTCTAATTCATCAAATATTCCACCCTCAAAATCAATAAAGATAACTTGATTTCCTGAAAGTGCCCTCTTATCTTCACCCAATTGAACAAATTTTCTTACTATGGCATTATCTGGATCGTAATATGTTAAATTAAACACTACTTCACCATCATTATAACCTATAGATACTTTATCGATTCGAGGGGTTATTTTTGCGGTATTTGTCTTACCAGTAATTACAAGAGGTACGTAACTTTCCCCTTCTTTTGTATATAAATCATATATGTATGGAGTGTTATTTTGTAAACCTGTAAATGTAGCTTTACCATTAACAACTTCTTTATATTGATTTTGTACTTTTACATACATATTATCAAATTTAGGATTAGCTTCGTTAAGTTTTGCTTCTACTGTAAATGAATTTGTTGTAATTCCAGTCACTTTATGACTAACATCTGGAACCTCAACTGTTATTAAAATAGCATTAGAGTCAGTTCTTTCTCTACCATCAGATGGAGAGTTTTGAACTTCAAAATCACCATCTTTTAAAATTAACATTGTTGATGATCCTCCACCATCTAGGTTATATGCTTGAACGCAACCATAATGTTTTAATAATGCAGCCATTTCAGCTTGTGTTGCACCATACATTTTCTTATCTTGTTGACGTCCGTCAATTACAGCCATAACGATTGTGCCATCTTCTCTGGCACCAATCATTGTACGTGGGTGACGATCTGTGTCGCTACCTTGTTTTTGACCATTGTAAAGGATTGTTTGACCAACACCAACAATGTCTTTTACATTTTCATACGCACCTGTAAAATGGTATTGAGCTCTAACTTTAACACCTACTGATAATGCAGCTTTAACTTCTGGATTTTCTGTTTTAATAGCGAAGTCAGCAGTCGATAATTGAGCATTACCAATACTTGTTATATTTCCTTTTCCATAGAAGTCTTCTGTATATGCTCCTCCACCTTTTACAGTTCTATTAGTTGATGGAAGTGCATATTGACCATTATCAACAATATATGCATTTTCAACATTAATTGGAACAATTCTTTGCGAAGACCAACCTGCTTCAATTGCCCATTTTGCATAGAAAATTGAAACTTCATTTTCTGTTGGATCTGTATTTATTTTATCAATTGTAAATTCCTTTACAATTTGATCATTTTCATCATAAATAGATAATGTCATTTTTGAACTTCTAGTTAATGCTACATTACCAATTAAAGAGATTGCTGTACCATTATTAGTAAATCCAACTGCATTACCAGTTAATGTTTTGTAG
>JAEYQM010000041.1 GCA_023410025.1 Bacillota bacterium | reverse complement strand
TTGATTAAGCTCTACCGCAGTATGAACCATCAACAGTTGAAATGATAACTTTGTCGCCTTCTTTGATGAATTGAGGAACTCTAATTCTAATTCCTGTTTCAACAACAGCATCTTTTGTAGAAGTGTTTGATGCATTACTTAAAGCATCAGTTGTTTCAATAACTGTTAATTCTACTTTTTCAGGTAAAACTACGTCTAATACTTCTTCTTCAAAGAAACGAATATTTAAAGCCATTCCTTCTAATAAATAGTCTTTATATGTTCCTACTTGATCAGCACTTAATTCATACATTTCATATGAATCAACATCCATAAAGAAATAAGTGCCATTTGTTTCATAAGAATATTGAACTGGTTTTCTTTCAATAAGAGCAGTTTCAAATTTTGTGTTTGTGTTAAAGTTTCTTTCTAATACTGTACCTGATCTTAAATCTTTTAATTTAGTTTTAAGAATAGCGGCACCCTTTCCTGGTTTAACATGTAAGAAGTCAAGTACGATGTAAAGTTTTCCATCAATAATTAACGTCAATCCTGTTCTAAAATCTCCAGCTTCAATTGTCATAAAATATATCTCCTTGTTTATTATTTTCTTAACCACTTTATTTTAAAAAAAGTCAAGCGTTCTATAGATATTATACCAAATAATTATATAAATTTCTACTTTTTATTTTATATAGTTTTATAATATTATTTTTTATATATTATTGAATCTTATTCTTAAAAACATATGATACATTACATAAACCATATTCAATATCTTGTAATTTTTCTCCTCCCATTTTTTCATATAATTTACAAGCTGGAATATTATTTGATTGAGTAATTAAGAATGTTTTAACTACACCATTATTAAATAAGTCATTATGGGCATTTTTTATTAAATTAGTTGCAATTCCTTGTTTTTTATATTCATCAAGTACTCCAACTTCATGAATATATCCCATTGATTTACTATTTAATCTTTTTAATAAATATCCATATAAGAATCCAACTATTTTATTATTATCAATACATGCATAGAAAAAGTTATTATGATTATTTAAAAACTCAATTACTTCCTCTTCAATAACTATTCCTTCTCTAAAATAATTATTCATATTTAAAATTAGATTAATATCGTTTATGTCTAATCTTCTTACTTCCCTCATTTATTTCTCCTTATAAAAGCATAAATAGTTTAATATTAAAAATATTAAACTATTTTTATTATATATTATACTACTGTTTTATTAACTTCTTCAATAAATTTTGGTGGATTTATTATTTTATTATTGTTTTCATCTATATAAGATGTTTTGTATAATAAATTAACTATTTCATCGGGTGATAAGTTAGGCTTAATTTGCCAACCTAAACATAATACTCCTGCTGCATATGGTATTGCCCAACTTTGTCCACCAACTCCCCAATATGTATATCCAGGTTTTCCTTCAACATACTCTTCAGCAACTGTTCTTCTAGATGATGGGGCACCAATTCTATTATTACGTAAATTAAACTCATTATTTGGATATCCACTCTTACATTTAGTTATATTATCAGGATCATCTAAATCATAATATACAGAACCAATAAATCCTGTCTTTTTATCATTTGTACAATCTATTACCAGTATTCCTTCTTCTTGAGCTTTTTTAACTGCTTCAATCCATAATTCCTGGTTTTTAAAAACATCATATCCACTAGGCGCAGCTGATACTGATACTACCTTTATTTTATCTTCTTTATTTAGAGTTTTATTTTTGTTTATAATCCACTCTAACGCTTCAGCATAATACCTACTATCAGCTTTCCATGATGGAACAGCAGCATAGTATATTTTAGTATCTGGTGCCGTACCCATTCTATTACCAACAAATAAACTAACTACAGCTGGCCCATGCATAGAACCACTACTACTATCTTGATTACATCCAGTATCATAATATTCAATAATTTTACCTTTAAACTCTGGATGATTTAATAAGACATTTTGGTCAATTATTGCAGCAGTTATATTTTTTCCACTAATACCTTGCTCATGAAGTTTTCTAATTCCTAAACCTGGGTTTAATCCTTTTTCCATTACCTCTTTTTGAATATCTTCACTGCCCATTAGAATAGTATTATTGTTGTATGAGTAATTAATAATATCCTCTACTGAATACTCTTGAGAATTAAACTTTTTAGTTTCATTAAATCCTCTTATATCATCATATTTATTTGTTTTTTCCATCACATTTATTATCCTTTAATAACGGTAATAACCAAGTTAGAATCCATTTTTTGCATGTTTCGAAATTTGAATCATAGTATATAGAACAAATTATTGCTTCAATATATGGTGAATGAAGTGAATTTGAAACCTTTTCATGATCTGGTAGATTGTCTTTATAAAAATAATTCTCATTATAAGCATAGTTTATTATTTGAAGGTCTTTTGCAATATCATACAAAGTTCTATTATTTTCAAGTTTACTTTTTTCTATAGTTATTTGGCCTTTGGATGTTATTCCATTATCGTATAAATTTACAGCTAACACTAATTTTAAAATTGCATCTCCAACTGTTGCTAATCCTTCATTAAAATATTCCTTATGCTTTTTATCTTCAGATTGAATATCAATTTTACTTGAACACATAGCATTAGAGAGTAAGTTTATATTGTTGAAGCGATAATTAAGGATTATTTCTAATTCTTTCATTTCCATTTCTATTCTTTTTTTATCCATAAATACACCCCTTACCTAAAAAATGCATTTTAGTTTGTAATTAAATAATCAATAATATTTATTTTGATAGTTATAAACCAATATTAAATAAACTTCAAATTATAATAATTTATACTATTTATATTTTTTATATAAATCATGTATAACTACTATTTATTTAAAATTTAAAGTAAATATAATTTTGTGTACAATTTCAAAGTGATGTGATATCTGTCAAGTAAACAATAATAAAAATAAAAATTAATTAAGCGATTAAGGCTTAATTTCGATATTCTATCGGAGTCAGTCTTTTTAAATTTGCTTGTAACCTTTATGTATTATAAAAAATAATATATTTAACTATAGATGTTTTTAGTTCACTAATAGAATAATATTTATTTAAATAGTATTCTTTAGATTTTAATTCTGCCTAAAATGCTTCGATAAGCCCATTATCTATACATTTTTCAACTCTAGACATCTTTGAATCATTACTTGATTTGTTAGTTTAATTTTAAAAACTTTTAAAGTATATTGAAAACCTCTATTACTATTGAATATTGGCTTAGCATCTGGAAACTTATTTATATTTTATTCAAATGTTTTAAATACTAAATTATTATTATTTGTGTTCATTAGTTAGAATAAAAGAAAATTTATCATTTTAGAGAGAAACAACTATTGTTACTTCTCTTAAAACATTGCTTTACCTTAATATTATTTCTGCATTGTTCAAC
>JAEYQM010000082.1 GCA_023410025.1 Bacillota bacterium | reverse complement strand
CCAACTGCATAAAATTTATCTTCAGCCTTCTGGATTAATTCAACATTTTCAACAACTTCAATATCGTTATCTTTTAGATATTCTATATATTTATTTTTATCAGTAAAACCATCAATAATTATAGTATCATAATTTATGTTTTTTGAAATTAACTCTTTAATGGCTAGATTATGCATAAGCGCCTTAATTTCATTCATATTGCGTTTTTTTGAGATTTGGTTATATGATTCATTGTTTAAAAACTTTACAGTGTACGTGAAATTATTTTTTATAATTGGTGCAAGCTCTAAAATCTTAGAGTCGGTAAATTTCTTAGAATCACCTATTTTTAAATCTTTTAATAAATATTCTTTTTCTTCAGGAACAAAACATGCACAAACAAAAATACCACCAAAGAAATCACCAGTTCCTACTTCATCAGTTCCAATAATATTTTGACCAATTTCTCTTTCTTTATTTTTTTGTTTTATATTTAGTAAAGAGCATATTTCATCAAATATAGCATTTGAACCCCCTTGAATATGAAGTTTATAAGTTGTATAGATTATAAGGTTAGTATCATCAATTTTTGCTCTAAACAACATGTATTTTGTTGTTAGTGGTAAACTATAGGATTGATATTTATTTGTAATTAATTTTATTTGATCCTTAGTAAGGATTAATGTTTCATTCATCATAATACCTCTCTATAAAGATAATATCAAAAAGATTTTAAAAAGGCAATTTATTTTTTTGATTACTTGTTAATGGTGTATTTTTTTGGTATAATTGAAAATAGGTGAAAACATGAAAAAATATAAAAAGACAGATGAAGTATCCTATGCATTAGGAATTACGATTGTATTCTATTTAATAGAAGCAAAAAAAGAGGTAATAAACAAAATATATATTCATTCTAAATTTGTTGGTACAGATGCTTATAATAAATTAATTAGTTTATGTGACAAAGACAATATTAAATATGAAATTAATGATAAGGTATTTAATGTTCTATCAGATAAAGAAAATTGTTTTGTTATTGGAGAATTTAAGAAATATGAAACCAATATTAATTTTAAGGATAATCATTTAGTATTAGTTAACCCAGCAAATGCTGGAAATTTAGGAACAATAATTAGATCAATGTTAGGGTTTAATATTAGCAATTTAGTAATTATTACCCCATCAGTAGATATATTTGATCCAAAGGTTATAAGATCATCAATGGGTGCAATCTTTAATATAAATTTTAAGTTTTATGATTCATTTTTAATATATCAAAAAGAAGCACAAGACCATAGAATCTTTCCATTTATGTTGCAAACTAATAATAATATAAAAGATATTGCTTTTGAAAATAATTTTTCATTAGTTTTTGGTAATGAGGCAACAGGTCTTGATCAATCATTTTTAAAGATTGGTACTCCTGTTAAGATTCATCACAGTGATAAAATCGATAGTTTAAATTTACCAAATGCCGTTACAATTGGGCTTTACGAAGCAACTAAAAAACTTTTTTAAGAAAAGAGGTTTATATGAATAAACATTATAAAACATTAGAACTAGATAAAATAATTGAAAATGTATCTAGTCATATTAGACTAGATAAAAATTTAGAGATTATTGAAACCATTAAACCAAGTATAGATATTGATTATTTAAATGAAGAACTTGATCGTGTCGATCAAGCAACAAAATTAATTCAAAGAATGGGTAGTTTCCCCTTATTATTTTCTATTGATCTAACCAATATTTTAATAAAAGCCAATAAATTTGGAGTTATTTCAGTTGAGGAATTAGTCCAAGTTGGTAATTTACTTGATACAATAAAAGAAATATATTTATATACAGAAAAACTAGAAAATGCAAACATTGATTTTTCTAAATTTAATCCTTTAATTGATGAATTAACATATTTAAAAGAACTAAATTTAAAGATTAAATCAATAGTTACTCCATATGGTGAAATAAAGGATACTGCAAGTCCAGCGCTTGCATCTATCAGAAAAAGGCAAAAAGAATTAGAAAAATCAATTCAAAATAAACTTCAAGATATACTATCAAAAAATTCTTCAATTCTATCACAAAGTTTAGTTTCACTAAGAAATGGTCGTTATGTAATTCCAGTAAGAGCTGATTCTAAAAATTTAATCAAAGGTATAATTCATGATCAATCATCAAGTCGTGAAACTGTCTTTATTGAACCAGTTGTAATTAATGAATTAAATAATGCTTTAAATCAAAATATTGAGGATGAAAAAGAAGAAATTGAAAACATCTTAAGAAATATAAGTATGTTAATTGGCGGTAATTATGATGATTTAATGACTTCTTATGAAAGTTTATTAAAACTTGATTTGATATTTGCTAAGGCTTCATATGCCATTAAACTAAATGCCAATAGACCTAAAATAAATAAAGATGGTATTGTTGATTTAATAAATTGTCGTCATCCATTACTTAATGTAGAGAAGGTTATATCAAATAATATTGCTATTGGAAAAGAATATAAAGGAATTGTTATTACAGGTCCAAATACTGGTGGTAAGACTGTTTTACTTAAAACTGTTGGTTTGCTATCTTTAATGGTTAAGATGGGTATATTAATTCCTTGTGATGAAGATAGTAATATTATGATTTTTGATGATGTGTTTGCTGATATTGGCGATGAACAAAGTATTGACCAAAACCTATCAACCTTCTCATCACATTTAAAAAATGTCATTCAAATAATGTCTGTAGTTAATGAAAGTTCATTAGTATTAGTTGATGAATTAGGATCGGGAACAGACCCTCTAGAAGGAGCAGGTCTAGCTATTGGAATATTTGATTATCTAATTAATAAAAAATGCCTTGTTATTGCAACAAGTCATTATTCAGAACTTAAAATTCATGCCTATAATTCTAAAGATATAATAAACGCATCTGTTGAGTTCGATGAAGTTACTTTAAAACCAACCTATAAATTATTAATCGGAGTTCCAGGGATGAGTAATGCCTTGAAGATTGCTAAAACTTTAGGATTATCTCAAGAAATCATTAATAATGCTCAAGAATATCTGTTTAAACGCAACGATAATTTAAGTGAAATGTTAGATAAGTTAATCAAACAATCACATGAATTAGATAGAAAAATTAAGGATGTTGAAGAGAAGAAATCTATTTTAGAAAATAAGATAGCTGAAAAAGAATTACAAACTCAAAGAATCTTAGATGAAGAAGAATTAATCATCAAAAAAGCTAACGATAAAGCAGCAAAATTAATTGAAAAATCAATGTTTCAAATAAATGAATTAATTGATGAACTTAAGACAAAAAATAAAAATGCCGTTAAAATGCATGAAATTGCTGAACTTACCCATAAAGCAAAATCATTAGAAAAAGATAATTATATTGAAAATAAAGTTGAAACAAACCAAGAAATTAAAGAAGGAGATACTGTTTTTATCAATAGTTTTAATTGCTATGGTAAGGTTATGAAAATACTTAAAAACAATAAATATGAAGTATTAATGGGTAATGCTTCAATGAAACTTGATAAGACTGATTTAAAACTTTCTATTTCCAATGAAGTTAGTGCTCCTAAAAAGAGTACGGAGATTAAAATAAAAACAAGTGTTTCTTCCGAACTTGATTTACGTGGTAAAAGATATGAAGAAGCAAGTACACTTCTTGATAAATTTATTGATGATGCTATCTATGCAAACCTAATATCAATATCAATTATCCATGGCTTTGGAACTGGTGCTATTCGAAAATTAGTAATTGACACTTTAAAAAATCATAAAGAAATTTCTGAATTTAGATATGGTGGTTCTGGTGAAGGTGGACAAGGAGTTACAATAGCTACGTTAAAACGATAAATTTATTTATTTTTTTCTTTAATAAATATTGTTTATGTGATAAAATACTTATAAGGAAGAAGTGTTACCATGGAAAATATCGATATTATTAGTTATAAACACGATGGGGAATTACATCGTGTTTGGAAAAACGTAGTCAAGTTGTACGAGTCAAAAGATTTTTGTGTGCTTATCAATAATGAGGTAGAAGTTATTGATGGAGATGGAAGAAGATGGAAAACACGTGAACCAGCAGTATGTTATTTCTTTAAAAAATACTGGTTCAATGTTATCTGTATGATTAGAAATGATAAAATATTTTATTACTGCAATTTAAGTTCACCATATTTAATTGATAATGAAGGATTAAAATATATTGATTATGATTTAGATATTAAGGTATTTCCTGATGGGGAAGTTTTAGAACTAGATCGTGATGAGTTTGATTTTAATACAAGTTATTTAAGGTATTCTGAAAAAATAACAGTTATTATTGAAAAGAATTTGAAAATTTTAATAGATATGATTCAAAAAAGGGAAGATCCGTTTAATAATCAATGTGTTATGAAATGGTATAATCATTTTCTAGAAGTATCAAAATTAAATGTAAATAATAAAGTTACTGTATAATTATTTAAAAAAAATGTTCTTTTCAAGATAAGTGTTGGTGAACTCTAGATTTCTTCAAAAAATTGTGGTATAATTTTTATGCCAAACAAAACTAAACAGTACAGAATTATCTTGACTAGGAGATGCTCTTAGTCAACCAGTTTCTAATGGTTTTGTTTGGCGATAAAATCTGTACTGAAGCTGGTTGACTAAGGGTATTTTCTTTTATGAGAACACATGAAGAACTAAAAGAATTTATAAAGTCACTTTGTGCAGATGAAGCAGATGTTTTAATGGACTTGCTGCCATCACTAATGAAATCAAAACGTAGTAACCAAAAAATCATTAAAAGAGAACGTCAATCAATTAGTTGTCCCAAATGTGGATCAATCACAATTATTAAGAATGGAAAAACAAAAGAGAAACGACAACGATACTATTGCAATGATTGTCGCAAGAGTTTTTCAGATAACAACAATTCCATTGTTTATAAATCTAAACATACTTATAAACAATGGATACAATTTATTGATTGTGAACTTCATGAATATACATTAAAAGATGAATCAACAGCAGTTAATGTTAGCCAAACAACAGCATTTGCTTGGCGTCATAAACTTTATAAAGCTATCGCAGAGGTCAAAAAATCTATCGTATTAACAGGAGTAATCCAAATTGATGGAACATTCGTTCCAATCAATTTAAAGGGAACCAAACCCAAAAATATGCCAAGAATGTCAAAAAAACGCTCCAGTAGTGCTTATAGAGGCATTAGTCATCATAAAGTATGTATTATGAGTGCTGTCGATGAAAATGACAATATGTTTTTTGAGATTGTGGGATTGGGATCAGAAACGAATAAGATGCTAAATTCTATTGAACATAAAATAAAAGAATGTTCAGTATTAGTAAGTGATGGTAAATTTGCTTTTGAAACTTTTAGTAAGAAACTAGGTTGTATAAATGAGGTGATTAAATCTGGTCATTTCGTAAATGATAATGGTTTCAACTTGTCTACTATTAATGGATTACACAGCGAAATAAAAACTAATCTTAAGAAACGTAGAGGAGTAGCTATCAAGCATTTGCAAGGATATTTAGATATGTTTCTCTTTAAAAAGATGCTCAATTATACAGTGGAAAATCAAGATAAAGATATAGTTACTTACAATAAAAGCATCCCTAGCCAAACAAGGCAATACATTAAAGATATATTCGAGAAAGCATTGCCTATCGACTTATATGAAGCCTACAATGAATACAATTATGGCATCTTTAAAAAGTAATTACCAACACTTATCTTGAAAAGAACA
>JAEYQM010000056.1 GCA_023410025.1 Bacillota bacterium | reverse complement strand
AAAAAAGACGTTAGTCTTACGACTAGCGTCTTAAATTTTTAAATAATTAGATTATTTAATGATTGTAACTACGTTACCTGCACCAACAGTACGTCCACCTTCACGAATTGAGAACTTAGTTCCTTGTTCGATTGCGATTGGGTGAATTAATTTAACTGTTAATTCAGCGTTATCTCCTGGCATAACCATTTCAACACCAGCTGGTAACTCGATTACTCCAGTTACGTCAGTAGTACGGAAATAGAATTGAGGACGATAGTTAGAGAAGAATGGAGTATGACGTCCACCTTCTTCTTTACTTAATACGTAAACTTGTGCAGTGAATTCAGCATGTGGAGTAACTGATTTTGGTTTTGCAAGTACTTGACCACGTTGAACGTCTTCACGAGTAACACCACGTAATAATGTACCAATGTTATCACCAGCTTCAGCTTTGTCTAGTAATTTTCTAAACATTTCTACACCAGTAACAACTGAGTTAGCTGTTTCTTTGATACCAACGATTTCAATTGGATCTCCAACTTTGATTGTTCCACGTTCAACACGTCCTGTAGCAACTGTTCCACGACCTGTGATTGTGAATACGTCTTCTACTGGCATTAAGAATGGTTTGTCAGTTTCACGAACTGGAGTTGGGATATAATTGTCAACTGTTTCCATTAATTCAACGATTTTAGCTTCATAAGCTGGATCACCTTCCATAGCTTTTAAAGCAGAACCTCTAATGATTGGAATTTCATCACCAGGGAATCCTTCATGAGATAATAGATCACGGATTTCCATTTCTACTAATTCTAATAATTCTTCATCATCTACCATATCGCATTTGTTTAAGAATACTACTAGACGTGGTACACCAACTTGACGTGATAATAGAATGTGTTCACGAGTTTGTGCCATTGGTCCGTCTGTTGCAGCGATAACTAGGATACCACCATCCATTTGGGCAGCACCAGTGATCATGTTTTTAACATAATCGGCATGTCCTGGACAGTCTACGTGTGCATAGTGACGATTTGCAGTTTCATATTCAACGTGTGCAGTATTAATAGTTATACCACGAGCTTTTTCTTCTGGAGCTCCGTCGATTTGATCATAGTTCATTGCTTTTGCTCCACCTGTTTTTGCTAATACCTTAGTAATAGCAGAAGTAAGAGTAGTTTTTCCGTGGTCAACGTGACCGATCGTACCAATGTTTACATGTGGCTTAGTACGTTCAAATTTAGCTTTTGCCATTTAAATTTCCTCCTTATATGGTCTTTAGATATATTTTATATTATTTTTTTATAAATTGCAAGTATTTCAATTAAGAAGTACGTTTTTTAATTACTTCTTCAGCAATTGATTTAGGGCATTCTTCATAGTGTGCAAATTGCATTGTGTAATTTCCACGTCCTTGAGAGTTACTTCTTAAAGCAGTAGCATAACCAAACATTTGTGCTAATGGTACTTTTGCTCTAATAGATTGTAAATGTCCTCTTCCTTCTTGTCCTTCAAGACGTCCTCTTCTACTTGTAATATCACCGATTACGTTACCTAAGTATTCATCTGGAACTACAACTTCAACGTCCATGATTGGTTCAAGAATTACAGGTTGACATTTTTCCTTAGATGCTTTAAATGCCATTGAGGCAGCAACTTCGAAGGCAATTTGACTTGAGTCTACATCATGGTAGCTTCCGTCAAATAAAGTAGCCTTAATATCAATTGTTGGATAACCTGCTAAGTTACCACTTAATAATGCAGCTTCTAATCCTTTTCCTACTGCAGGGATATATTCACGAGGAACTACACCACCAACAATAGCATCAACGAATTCAAACCCTTTACCTGGATTTGGTTCAAATCTAACCCATACATCACCATATTGTCCACGACCACCTGATTGACGTACGAATTTTCCTTGGATTTCTCCAGATTTCTTAATTGTTTCACGATATGAAACTTGTGGAGCACCTACATTAGCTTCAACTTTAAATTCACGTCTCATTCTATCAACGATAATGTCTAAGTGTAATTCACCCATACCAGCGATAATAGTTTGACCAGTTTCACCATCAGTATATGTTCTAAATGTTGGATCTTCTTCAGCAAGTTTTTGTAAAGCTACACCCATTTTATCTTGGTCAGCTTTTGTTTTTGGTTCAATAGCTACATGGATAACTGGTTCAGGGAAAATCATTTTTTCTAGAATTACTTCATGATCTTCATTACATAAAGTATCTCCAGTTGTTGTATCTTTTAATCCAACGCAAGCTGCAATATCACCAGCACGAACTTCTTTAATTTCGTTACGGTTATTAGCATGCATTTGAAGAATACGTCCAACTCTTTCTTTTTTACCCTTAGTTGAGTTATAAATGTAAGAACCTGATTCTAATACACCTGCATAAACTCTAATGAAAGTTAATTTACCTACAAATGGGTCAGTCATTACTTTAAATGCTAATGCCGCAAATGGGGCATCATCAGTTGAATCAACATCAACTTCATGACCTAAATGGTCTACACCTCTAATTGCTGGAACTTCTGTAGGTGATGGTAAGTAATCAATAACAGCGTCTAAAACGAATTTTAAACCTTTGTTCTTAAATGCTGTACCACATAATACTGGGAAGAATTTAACTGATAATGTTGCCTTTCTAATTGCTTTTTTTAGCATTTCATAAGGAACTTCTTCCCCTTCTAAATAAAGCATCATAACTTCTTCATCGAAGTCAGCAACAGCACTAATTAATTCTTCTCTCTTTAATTGAACTTCATCAAGTAAATCAGCTGGAATATCAGTTTCATAATAATCTTCTACTTCATCAGGTTTAAACTTGTAAGCTTTCATAGCTACAATATCAACCATTCCTTCGAAGAATGTTTCAGCCCCAATAGGAACTTGAATAGGATGAGCATTCGCTCCTAATCTCTTATGTACAGTGTCAACTGAATAATTGAAATCAGCACCTGTTTTATCCATCTTATTAACGAAAATAATACGAGGTACTAAATAATCAGTTGCTTGTCTCCATACCGTTTCTGTTTGTGGTTCTACACCGGCTTGACCGTCTAGAACTGCAACAGCACCGTCAAGTACTCTAAGTGAACGAGATACTTCTACAGTAAAGTCTACGTGTCCTGGAGTGTCAATAATGTTTACTTTATGACCTTTCCAAGATGCAGTTGTTGCTGCAGATGTTATTGTAATTCCACGTTCCTTTTCTTGCTCCATCCAATCCATTTGAGCAGCACCGTCATGGGTTTCTCCGATTTTATGAATTTTACCAGCATGAAACAATATTCTTTCGGTAACTGTTGTCTTGCCGGCATCAATATGAGCCATTATCCCTATATTTCTTGTGTTCTCTAAGGATGTTTCACGAGCCATAAATCTTTAAACCTCCACTACCATGAGTAATGTGCAAATGCTTTATTACTTTCAGCCATTCTATGAACGTCATCACGTTTCTTAACAGAAGCACCTACTCCATTTGCTGCATCGATTATCTCATTAGCTAATCTTTCTTCCATTGTTTTTTCTTTTCTTAATCTTGAATATTGTGTTAACCATCTTAGACATAATGTCATTTTACGCTCTGGTCTTACTTCAGTTGGAACTTGATAGTTGGCACCACCAATACGGCGCGCTTTTACTTCTAGTTGAGGAGTAATATTATTTAGAGCATCATTAAATACATCTAAGGCTGGACGACCTGTAACTTTTTCAATTCTTTCAAACGCATTGTAAAGAATTTGTTGAGCTACACCTTTCTTACCATCTAACATGATATTATTAATCAATCTTGTTACGATTGGACTACTATATATCGGATCTGGTAAAACCTTTCTTTTTGGGACATGACCCTTACGTGGCATATCTATTTCCTCCTTTCGATTATTTTAAATTATTTTTTTCCTGCTGGTTTAGCTGCAGCTTGACCTGGTTTAGGTCTCTTTGCGCCGTATTTTGATCTACCTTGTTTACGTTTTTCAACACCTGTTGAATCTAGTGTACCACGAATAATGTGGTAACGAACTCCTGGTAAGTCCTTAACACGTCCACCACGAATTAATACAACGCTATGTTCTTGTAAACGATGTCCAATTCCTGGAATGTATGCTGTTACTTCGATTCCATTAGATAAACGTACACGGGCATACTTACGAATAGCAGAGTTTGGTTTTTTTGGTGTCATTGTTGTAACACGTGTACATACCCCACGTTTTTGTGGTGAGTTTACATCAGTGTAAACTTTTTGTAAGCTATTAAAGCCGATACCTAAATGAGGTGATTTTGATTTTCTAACCTTATCATGGCGTGATTTTCTTACTAATTGGTTAATAGTAGGCATTTTATTTCTCCTTTCATTAAGATTGCCACATTTCCTGGCGTTTCAATAGTTCATAAAATATAGTCTAGGCGAAGCCTAAACCATTTCATTACCTCGTATATTATACACACTATTATAGTAAAAGTCAAGAGTAAAATATAAAAAAATTTAAATTTACATAAAAAACAACAAGTACTTCTACTTGTTATTATTATACCCTATAATATGTAAATTAGCAATAAAAGACAAATCAAAGTTATAGCAATACTTGCTAGAGTTCCAATTAAAAATTTAGTTTGGAAATTTTCTTCATCCTTTTTTATATCATTATAGCGCACTAAAGTCTTTGCTGCGATGATTATTGATATTAATGAAACTGACTGTAAATAAAATAAGGCTACAATTATTAATCTTTCAAAAATACCAATATATGATCCTGGGCCACCAAATCCTTGTTTTTCATCTTTATATATATCAACAAACAATAAACTAATAAATATTGAGGTTGGCTTTGATACAAATAAAATAACAAATAACAAATTAAATATTTCTATATTTTCTGAAATAACAAAGCCATCAAATATATTTAAACTTTTAGAAATAATATAAATAACTAAGAAATGAAAAACTTGATCAAATATAAATACTATACTTTTTTTGCTTCTTCTTTTAAAAATACAACTTACAATATCAATTAGTACATGAGTCACCGAAAGTATTATAATACCTAATAAGGCATCTAATATATTAAGACCATATCTATAGTCAAATAAATCATAAATTATTGCATATATCATTGATAGTATGAATGGAATAATATAAATTAACACATGGTTTACAATTTTTTTAAAATTAAAAGACTTTATTTTATTATTTAAACACTCATTACATTCCTTACAATCTTCATCAACTCGACTTTCTTTACACTTTGCAAGCATATTAGATTGTAAGTAAAAATCACCAATCAAATGTAATAGACAAAAGAATATAAAAACTTCCATATTATTCTCCTAACTTTCTTAATATTAATATAATAGAGCCATCTAAATTGCGAATTTCTTTAATTCTTCCACTAATGATTCGTTTGTCAATATTTTGTCTTGATGTTGAAAGGATATTAGCTATTGGGGTAGAAAGGCCCTTCTTAAAAAACACATCTAAAAACAAATCATTATAATAATCTATTTTTAGGGTACTTACATCAACATAACCATTTACAGTCATCTTTTCATAGTCAATTTTTGATTCACCAATTTCTCTTTTTGATAAATTAGAAAGTTCAATAAATTTATTTTTCTCTCTAAAAATTTTTCTTAAATCATCTAAATTAGTATTTAAAGCCATTTCTTCTGATAAAACAATAGGATGCATTACTTCCACAATTTCTTCAATTAGGGTTGTTGTTACAAGTTTACGTTCATTTAAGAAATCTTGAGAATGTAATAATGAGTTAATAATTAAATCCATTCCCAAACCTGATTTGTAACACATAAAATATTCGTCTTTATGATTTATTTTGTTGATTGCTTCCCTAGCATTATGGTATGCAAGCCCATCAATTTCTGTAGAGTTCCATCCATCAATTAAAAACTCAACCTTTCCTCTACCAATTCCACATCTTAACTTTATAGGACTAACGATAATTTGTAATTTACGAAAATATAAATATGCTGCTTCATCTGATAAGAATAAACCTTGCATTTCATCTCCAGATGAAAAGACGACATCTTTAATTATCCATTTTTTAAAAACACTATTTAAATAATTAATACTATTTTTTAATAAACTCTGAAGCAGCAATCTTTCATCTTTATATTTTCGTGATTTAACAACATCAACAATTAAAGCACTGTATAATTGCATTTTAACCACCTACTCCTTCCTAAATATTATATTACAAACTTATATATAATGCAACACTTTTTAGTTTCTTTTTAAAAAAGCAACTAAAAAGGGTTGCTTTTATATTTTATAACTAATAATGTTTATTTTTAATTTAAAAAATAAAAAAATTTTTTTGTGACCGACAAGACATGACATATTGTGTATTTTAAATATGTTAGTATTTGCATGGAAATGAAATCAATCGATTTCTTTCCAAGGGAGGAATTTGATATGAAGGTAAAGACGTATCAAAATTAAAAAAATTTAGATAATTTTTATCTAAATTATTGTAAGTGGCGGTGTTGTATTATAAGCGTTTAAATTAAGAAAGGAAGGAAAATTATGAAAAAATTACTAAGTTTAATGATGGTATTTTTAGTATGTTTTTTAGTCGGTTTCTCAAGTAGTAACAATGAGAATACTGTATCAGCAAGTAGTACTTTCCAAATTAGACAATTATTATTAACAAATAATAATTGTTATACAGCACAACAATATATCACACCTAAAGGTGTAATGGTACACTCTACAGGTGCAAACAATCCTTATTTAAAGAGATATTTAGCACCTAATGATGGCTTAATTGGAACAAATCAATATAATAATCACTGGAATCAACCAAGTCCTGGAGGGCGCGATGTCTGCGTTCATGGATTTATTGGTAAACTTAATGATGGAACAGTTGCAACATATCAAACTTTACCATGGAATATGAGAGGATGGCATGCTGGCGGCACTGCTAATAACACTCATATCGGTTTTGAAATTTGTGAAGATGCATTAACTGATAGCGTATACTTCAATGAAGCATATAGTCAAGCTGTTGAATTAACTGCTTATCTATGTAAGTTATATAATCTTAACCCTCTTGCAAATGGAGTAGTAATCGGTCACTATGAAGGATATCAAATGGGAATCGCTTCTAACCACGGAGATCCAGCTCACTGGTTTACAAAATTTGGAAAATCAATGGCTACATTTAGAAATGAAGTTTATAATAAAATGAATGAAACAACTCAATATTACAAAGTTCAAATTGGTGCATTCTCTGTTAGAGCAAATGCTGAAGCATTATTAACTCAACTTAATAATGCCGGCTTTACTGGTGGATACATTAAGATAAATAGCAGCAATTTATATTGCGTACAACTTGGTGCTTTCTCTGTTAGAGCTAACGCTGAAGCATTATTAGCACAACTTCAAGCTGCAGGATTTAGTGGTTTCATCAAATACGAGTGACCTTTAAACTTTACTATATTATATAAGGAATAATTAAAATTATTCTATATAATTATTGATGATTAAATAATAAAAGTCCCACATATTTTGATACTTTTTTAAGAATCAAGATATGTTGGGACTTATTTTTTTATAACTTGTTAATTAATTTTTTCCTATTAATTATATAAAAATTAATTTATAATCACTTCTGTCATTAATAAATCATGATCAGAATATTCAGTATCAACTACTTTTGTATTAATAGTTTTATAGTTTTTTGATAGAACAATATTATCAAGAGGTAAAATATTTCCACCAATTATCTCTTTTCCAGAAAATGTATAGAAGGTATTTTCTTTATTATTTACTAAATTATATTCAGAAAAATACTCTTGATATTCAAAGAAAGAATTTCTAGGATCAGTCCAATCATGAACATTAAAATCTCCAGCAAGAATAAAATTATCATATTTATTTAATAATTCCTTTGTTTCTTTAAACTCATTTTTTCTTACATCTTCATAAGTTCCTAGATCAAAATGAGTTACAAAGAAATTTATAATTTGATCATTATACTTAATCTTTGCATGTCCTATTACCCTTTTTTCACTACCATAGCTTAAAGGATAAAGAACAGAATCAATAATTTCATATTTACTTAAAATTCCAATTCCATAGTCTCCACCTTGATAATCAATTGTTTTAAAGAATTTATAGTACTTATATCCACTACTATTAGCAATTTCACTTATAATATTTTTATTAGCGCTTCTTTTACAATTAACATCAATTTCTTGTATTCCAATAATATCAATTTCATTATCTTTAATTAATTTACCAATTTCTAAAGTGTATCTACCATCTATTGAGGCATGTTTAATATTGTATGTAGCAACTTTCAAATTTGTCATTTTATTTACCTTTCGCATTTAGGATAACAGCACCCAAATCTTTTATCATAGAATTTGTTAATTTATTAGGAGAAATTTGTATTTTTCCGAGGACAACAGATTTATACATTGAACTAGATAATGTGATTATGTTGGTAAATTCTCTTGCGCTAATGTTGATACAAAACATTTTTCGATTTGAAGTAAACATTACAATTAATCCAGTAATAAATAGAATTACACCTATTGAAGTATAAATCATAGGGAAAGAACTTTTGGAAATAAAATAAAATATTGAATATGCAATAACACCTAAACCAAGTAAAAGAATAAAAAAAGAAAGTGTAAATTGACCTTTACTTCTTCTTTTTCCATATTCACTTTGAATACCCTTAATTTCATTTATATCCCATTCAGTAATAGATACAGCTTGACTGTCTTTACTCTTACCTGATATTTGAAAAATTAGCCTTTTATTGGTTACAACTAAATGTCCTTTACCTAAAGGATTAGTAACATCAAAATCACCATATGTTTTTAATACATCTTCACCAAAGGCTAAGTTTACAACATCATTAATTTCAAAACTTTTACTATTTGTCATAAATCCTCCTAATATTATATTTATATTATATCAAAAAATATTGAAAAATGAAAGTTTTAATAATATTTTAATAAAAATAATTGTATGTTACTGGTGTAATAATTATTTATAACAGAAATGTTTCAATGTGAAAAATGTTGGTTACCAGATATAATTAAAACCCTGTTTACTAAACAGGGTTTGATTCTTTATTTTTTAAGAAGCGATATAGGAATATATTTATTTCTATTCTTATATACACCAAGCAAAGTAGATACAAATGAAACTAGTATTAAAAAGGCTAAGTAAATAAATATTTCTAAATATGTTAAATCGAAGATTCTAATCAAAGGATCTTCTTTCTCAAGATAAATATAATTTACAGTGTAATTAAGAGTTATCGTTATAATATAAGATATTACACTTAAAAATATAGATAATAATATAGTTTCAAAATAAAACATTTTAAATATTTCTTTATTATTTGCACCCATAGATTTAATTAAAGCTATATCGTTATTTCTAACACTAATAT
>JAEYQM010000057.1 GCA_023410025.1 Bacillota bacterium | reverse complement strand
TTATGGAAGTAACACTTATATTAAAGGCGCTTATTTTATCTTTAAGAGTGAGAACATTTAAATGCATTATTTTATGATGCTTTTATATTTGTATTTATTAAAACCACTTGTAATAACTGTAATTGTTGAGGAATTATGTGTAGTATTATTTAAAGAAAAATCTTATAAAATATATTTATTGTGTTTAATTACTAACATTATTACTAATATCTAACTAAATATTGCAATGTTATTTGTAACTAATTTTTATTTATGGTTATTTATATTTGAAATATTAGTCTTTGTGATAGAATCAATAGTTTATTTTCTATTAACAAAGAATTTAAATAAATCTATTGTTTTATCATTAATTTGTAATTTATGTAGTTTTTATATTGGGGCTTTATTTTAAAATTTATTTTATGATTATACTTAATGATAAGATTAATTGAGAATATATTTAATATTATTTTAATTGAAATTATATTTTGCTTTTTTTAAAAAATATATTGATCTAATAAAGAAAAAGGTAAAGGAGAAAACTAAATTATGAATAAAAAAATATATTTATTTTCATATGCAATTTTCATATTGAGTTTACTAATATCATGTTTATTAATATTTACATTAGGTTACATTATATTTACAATTAAATATTTATTTCCTATTATGTTTTTTGTATTATTTGATTTAGGTTTTATAATGTTAACTTATCATTATTATAGATGTAGTATTTATTTTAAAGGTGAAAAAAAATTTGATACTAATAATATAAGAAAAATTCATATAAATAATAAGGTAATATTAATATTGTTTTTTATTTTAGTTTTTTCCATGACATTAGTTCTTTTATACACAGTTTTGGTACTTCAAATATTCTTTGAATTTCAAATATATTTTTTAATAATCGATATTATATCTATATTATATGTTACGAGTTCTTTTTTAATTGAAAGAAATCTACTATATTAATAGTTGAATGTTTTTTAATATATTGTTAAAATCTTATAAAGTCAATAATTTTATTTATATTATACAAAATTAAGTTAGGCAAATATAAAAAAAATTTACATTATTTTTTTGATAACCATATATTAATCTTATTTATATATTTGTAAACGCAAAGTTTACTTAAAATCTAAATTATGATATTTATCATAACATTATTTATAGTAAAAACACATTTAAGTTTATTGATATATCGTATTAATTAATATAAAATAATAATTGAAAAAGGAGAAGAAGATATTATGAAGAGCAAAGAATTAATTGGTGAATATATTAAAAATCTAAGAGAAGAAAATTGTATGACACAACTTGATCTAGCAAAAATATTACATGTTGAGCCACAAACCATTAGTAAATGGGAAAATGGAAATGGATATCCAGATTTAAGTTTATTAGATCAAATGGCTAATTATTTTGAAATTACTGTTGATGATATATTAGAATGCAGAAATAATGAAAATAGAAATACAATTGCTAATAAACAAGAATACTTCAAAAATATTAGTAATAAATTATATAATTTCTTTAAATTTAATTATGACTCTAATAATAGTGAGTTTATCGAGTATTATCCTGAAAACTGGAAAAAAAATTTTCGCATTGATAAAAAAGAAGTTTTTATGTTACTTGAGAATAAAATATGGATTTATGATAAAGATAAAAAAATATTTATTGAACCTAAAACTAAAATTAGCTTTGATCAAATAATTATAAAAGAAATTATTTTATTTTATGGTATTTATGAAGAGGACCGCTTTAAAATTTTTTTACTTGAACAGTTTGAAACTAAAATGTCTATAGAATTTATTGAAACTTTGCTAAAAAAAGATAAGTATTTGTTAACTAAATATTTTGTTAGTTTTGTAGGACCATTTAAACAATATTATCCAAATGAAAATATTCCTATACTTGAAGATGTTCCACATAAAATACATCCGCAAATTGAAGAAATGAGAAATATATATTGTAAAAATGTTCATGAAGATTTGTTTGAAGAACAGAATCTAAAAATAATTTTAAAAGCATTAAATTTACCTACGCTATATAGTTTTGATTTATTTAGTAATATTTATTATGATAAATATAAGATATCAAGTAAACTATTTAACATTATTAAATCCAATTTTCAAATAAAACCAACAATTAGTTTAAATGAAAAGGGAAATCAATTACTATATAATTTATGTATTGATGATTCTTACAAGGTAATAGATTATATTATGGAGTTTTTTAACGTTCCTGATTTGAGAAAGGTATTATTATTTTATATAGATAAGATGTTAAATACAAAGAAAACAGAAACAATTAAAAAAAGCATAAATCTTTATCTTAAATATTGGACACTTAATAAAAATGATTTAATCAACGTACTATATAAAACTACTAATCATGAATATATAAGCATGTTCATTGATGAATTTGGATGTTATCCTAGTGATGTAGAGATTTTAATCAATTATAATAATGATATTAAATATTTAGTTTATAACTTAATGAGTAAAATATCAATGATTGAACATAAAATTAATTTATTAGAACTAAAATTAGAAAATGCGATCAATAATAAATCTTTTAATCGTGAAGACTATGATGAATAATGTAATTTCTCTATAATTTCGAATATTAAGAAATTAAAAAATATGTAATTTTTTTAGGATAAAAAATTATGTGATGGGGTCATGGGATATGAATTTTAATGAAATAATTAATAATGAATTAGAAATTATTTTTAAAAAGTTAGAAAAATCTAACGAAGGAAATAGAATAATTGAAATTGAAATGAGTAAAACAGACAAAGAAATTAACAAAGTTATGGATAATATTTTATCATCTGGAAAAATAGATATTATAACGATTTCTAATGATGTGGGTTGGTTATTAATCGGGTTTGGATTTAATATGGCAACATACTCTTTAAGAACAGGAAATCAAAGATATTTTAATAATGGACTTGCTGCAATCGGTATTGCTTCTAAAATAGTTGATCTTAGAGAATGTTTAAGGCTTTTATCACTTTACTGGGATGTACACAAGAAAAAAGGATTGGATTTTGAATTTATAATTTCAAAAAATATGTACTTTTCTAGAATAATTAAAGACTTTATAGATAGAGAAGAAAAAAATAAATCTTTGGAATGTATGGAATATTTCATTTCTGGAAATGGTAATAACATTCAATATGAAGTATTAATAAAACAAACATAAAAGATAAACAATTAGAAATGATAGTAAATTAAAAATAATTTTATCTATTTTAGATGTAAAATGTTTTAATGAAATTTCAATAAATATAGAATAAATGTTAGATTTAAAAATCTAACATTTTTAAATTAGTCAATAAAACTATTATAATTAACTACAAACATGTTGAAAGGATAAATAAAGAAGAAGTAATACCCATAAAACTATATAAATAAATGTATAGTTATATTAAATAAAGTATGGTATAATTTTTTGTGTAAATAATTTTAAATATTATAAAAAAAGAATTATAATATCTTAAGGAGCAATTATATGATATATAATACAATTATAATCGGGGGAGGAACCTCTGGTTTAATGTGTGCCTACCAATTATCCCAAGAAAAAGTAAATTTTTTACTAATAGAAAAAAATGAATCCTTAGGAAAGAAACTATTACTTACTGGTGGCTCAAGATGTAATGTTACAAACAACTTAGATGCAGATGCATTTATTCAAAGTTTAACTTTACCTCATAAAAGATTTTTATATTCATTAATTAAAGATTTTGGTCCAAACGATATTGTTAATTTCTTTTCAAAGAATAATTGTCCATTAGTTTTAGAAAATAATTTAAAATACTTTCCAAAGTCTAACAAAAGTCAAGATATCTTAAATGTATTTATAAATAATATTTCAAAAAATAATATATCTTTAAATACGCATATAAAAAAAGTATATAAAGAAAATGATGAGTTTATTGTTGAGAGTGATAATAAAAAGTTTAGGGCAAAAAATCTTGTAATTGCAACAGGATCTAAGAGCTATCCAATAACGGGTAGTACCGGAGATGGATTAGGGTTTGCGAAGGATTTGGGTATAGAATATACTAATTTTACTCCAGCTGAAACACATGTTTATTCAAAACAAGTAGTAGAAGAATTATCTACGTTACAAGGAAGTAGTTTAAAAAATGTAGTAGTTAAAATTAAAGGAACAAACAAAAAAATACAAGGTGATGTATTATTTACACATTTTGGTTTAAGTGGACCAGCAATATTACATTTATCTGAAGATATATATGATTTATTAAAAACACAAAAAGTAATACTTCAAATTCCTCTAGGTGAAAAATCACAATCTGAAGTAGAAGAATTATTTAGTAATGCAAAAACGAAAAACACATTAATTTTAAAGGTTCTTGAACTTTGTACAACAAACAGAATTGCAAATTTAATTTTAGATAAGTTAAATATAAAAAATAAGAATATTAATGAAATATCTAAAAGTGATATAATTAAATTAAAAGATAGCTTATTAGGTTATGAAATATTAATAGATCGTGTACAAGATGTTACTAAAGCATTTGTTAATAAGGGTGGCATCTCAACAAAATCACTTAACCCAAAAACAATGGAAGTTAAAGATATTCCTAATCTTTATTTAATTGGTGAAACAGTTGACTTACATGGTCCAATTGGAGGATTTAATATTACTATTGCATTTAGTACTGCAGTAGCCGCAGCAAAAAACATCATTAATAATAAATAATAGAAAGTAGAGATAAAAACTTGGAAAATAATCAAGAACATAAAAGAAGAGTCCGCTATAAAGGTACTCATCCTAAATCATTTGAAGAAAAATATAAGGAACTTCAACCAGAAAAATATGCAGATACTGTTGCTAGAGTAATTCAAAAAGGAAACACTCCTGCGGGAATGCATCGTTCAATTTGCGTTGATGAAATATTAGAAATATTAAATATTAAACCTGGAGAAAAGGGGTTAGATGCAACTCTAGGATATGGTGGTCATTCATCACAAATTCTAAAAGCATTAAACCATACAGGTCATTTATATGCAACCGATGTTGATCCAATTGAACTTCCAAAAACTAAGGAAAGGCTTATCGATTTAGGGTATGGTCCAGATGACTTTACCGTTATTCAAATGAACTTTTCCAATGTTGATATTATTGCTTTAGAGTCAGGTCCACTTGATTTTATTTTAGCTGACCTAGGATTATCATCAATGCAAATTGATAATCCAGAAAGAGGATTTACTTTCAAACAAAATGGACCCCTTGATTTAAGAATGAATCCAAATACAGGAATTCCTGCTTCAGCGCTTTTAATGTCAATGGAAAAACTTGAAATTGAAGGGACATTAATTGAAAATTCTGATGAACCTCATGCTGAAGTGATTGCTGAGGCAATAATTTCGGAAATAAAAAAGGGTAAGTTAATTCAAACGACAACTGATTTAAAGAATATTATTAAAAATGCTTTAAGTTTTATTCCGAAAATTGATCGTGATGAAGAAGTAAAGAAAGCTTGTCAAAGATGCTTTCAAGCATTAAGAATAGAAGTAAATAATGAATTAGGAGTTTTATTTGAGTTTTTAGAAAAACTACCAGATGCATTAGCATCTGGTGGTAGAGTTGCAATTCTTACATTCCATTCAGGCGAGGATAGACTTGTAAAGAAGAGTTTCCAACATTTTTATCGTGAAGGAATTTATAAAGAAATTGCTTTAGATCCAATTCGACCATCACTAGAAGAATGCTCTAATAATCCTCGTGCTCGTTCAGCAAAGCTTCGTTGGGCCATTAAAGCATAATATATTTAATTTTAAAATTAAAATCATCAAATCTTTATTTGATGATTTTTTTAAATAATTGTTGAAATGATTTTTTAATATGTTATAATATAATGAATTAATTAAATATTATAAAACAAGAGGACTAAATGAAGAAGAAACTATATATAATAATTATTACCTGTTTTCTCTTAATTACTGCAATGTTTATTTTACTTTGTGATTTAAACAATTATAATTATGGAGTAAAAACTACAAACCATACAAATTCCGGTATTGTCTTATCAATAACTACATTTGATGGTAAAAATGAAAGTAAACTATTTACAAAATCAATGGGTCATTCTTGGATTTCAATTGATAATAATTTAAATGAAGCAATAACATTTAATGGTTATAGTATTAATCCTAATGATATATTAACTTTATCAGTCTATGCAATTGAAAAACATTATACTATTATTTATAATTTAGAACCTTTATTTATTAATGATAGTAATAGGTATAATGGAAGAATAAGTTTATCAGTTAATATTTCCAAAGATGATTTACAGAAAATAGAAGAGTTTACTTCTATAAATAAAGGGTGGGAATTATTTAAGAATTGTTCATATTTTTCTATTCATTTATGGAATAGTGTTGTAGGTCAAGAATATAAACTAAAAAGTCAAACACTTATCTATACTCCAACAAGATTAAAAAAATCCATTAAGGAATATGATAATTTTATTACAAATAAAGATTTTTCAAAATCTTTACTTCCATTTATTATTGTAAATGGTGAAAGGAAGGTTGTTGAAATATGCGAGTAAAAGGAATTATAATATCAATCAATTCTTTATTTATAATAGGTTTTATATATACTTTTGTTTCTTCAATAGCTAATTTTATTAAAGCTAATGATCAATATAAAATTATTATTGAAGGTAAAGATTTTAATTTTTTAGGATATTATATACAAGGGTACATATTTTTGATATTTAGTTTATTAATAGTTATATTATTAATTATTGAAGTAGTATTTATTAAAAAGAAAAATAATAAAAAATATATTAAATGATTGAGAGGAATGTTATGTATCAATATGATTTAGTAAGTTATTTAAAAAAACAGGGAAGAAATAGAAGAATTATTTATTTTCTTATAATTGTTGCCTTATTTGTATTTGCAGAAATTCTAACTACAAAGTATAAAGCTAGTAAAGTAGTTAAAGTTTCTTATTTTTTGGGAGAACCTATATATACAACTGTTACTTATAATGAAGAACTAATTCCTGGTTTGTTTTTTTCTTGGTTTGGTTTTATAGTTTTATCAATTACCTTTCTATTTGATTTAGCATTTTCTTCTATAAAAACTGAAGAGGTACAAGGAAGTGTTATTACAATATATAACCGTCTATTTTATACAAAACTTTATATTGATAGAGAATGTCAGGATATATTAATTTTTAGAAGAAAATATTTAGAGGGTAGACTTAAAAATGGTACAATTGTAACTGCAACAAAAGGAATGTTTAATTCATATCATTTATCATTTTCTAAACCTCATCAAACAAAGGATATTTAATTAAATCTAAGCAAAGAATTAATTGATTGCTTATAAATTTATTAGTGTAAAAGGAGGGGCTATATGTTTTATATGAATATTGTTTCTGCTATATCTTATTGGTTTTGTGCATTAATATTTGGTTTTATTTCTTTGTGGGCATTTATACGTAAAGATCCAATGACATTTTGGTCAGGTAAAGCAGTATCTCCAAATGAAATAACTGATATTCGTTCATATAATAAAGCTAATGGGTATATGTGGTTAATATATACTTTGTCTTTCGCAATAGCAGGAGTAATTGCTGTATTTAATACAATTTTCGGTGTAATATTATTATTAATAATAATATTTCCAGGACTATTTGTATTAATAAATGCTTATAAAAAAATATATAATAAATACTCTAATAAAAAATTTAAAATTGAAAATGTAAATTTTAATAAAAACAACAATAAATCAATCATATTAACTATTATATTTACAATTCTAATATTAATAGGTGTTAGTATAATGTTTATTATAGGAGAAAAAGAGCCTAAAGTAATCCTTAATGATAATAATATTGAAATAAATACTATGTATGGAGTAAAAATCGATTATTCAGAAATTTTAGAAATTAACTTAATTGATGCAAAGGCTAGTCAAATAGATTTCGGAATAAGAACAAATGGATTTGATGGATTTGGTCATAATCTAAAAGGTAATTTTAAATCTAATAGTATGGGAAATTCTTTAGTCTATGTATATACTAATTCATCACCTGTAATTCAAATAAAAAGAGAAAACAAAACAACTGTTTATATTAATTTCAAAAATAGTGATAAGACTATGATACTATATCAGGATCTATTGGCTGTTTTTGATAAATAAATATTGTCCATTTTAAGAAAAATCTTAAAATGGTTTTTTATTTTCTCTTTATATAACTTATAATATAATTAACATAGCTTTTTGTGTTATTTGCTAATAATGTAGTTTTGAACTATTAAATACTCTATAAAATGAAGAATTTAGTATATATATTAATGATATTCGCCTTATTAACATAAAAAATATGTTAAAAGACGTCGCTAGAAAATTTTAATTTTTATTTACATACCTTTATCCAGATAATCTTCTATTAGAAGTGTTTTACGGTTGTAAAATATGTTCAAATATGATTATTAATCTAAATTTTACTTTCTTGAAAGAGAAAGTCTTTTTTGCTTTAAATAAAGTTGCTTAAAAACCGATGAAATTTAAAACTTGATGTATAATAATTATAAAACTGAAAGGATGTG
>JAEYQM010000036.1 GCA_023410025.1 Bacillota bacterium | reverse complement strand
AAGGTTTAATGTGTCCAAACATTGGTACGGGCGGATTCAATTTCCATGGCAAATATGAATTTATTACTGTTGAAGGAATGGAAAAAACAGTTGAGATTATTTTAAATATTGTAAAGATTGTATCAAGGACAAACAAATAAAAACAAGTGCTTATTTTTTAATAAGCACTTTTCGTTTACTTTTTTTAAATATTTTTTTATCACTTGAACATAACCATGCACCAATTAGCATCAAAAACAAAGCAATAAAATATTGAAATAGAGGTTTTTCTTTTAAAATTATTAGACTTAAAGCTGTTCCGACAAATGGTGCAATTGCATAATATGCACTTGTTCTTGCAGCTCCAATTATTCTTTGTGCATGAACATAAAAGAAAATACTAAGTCCATAAGCAAATAATCCAATTCCTAATACAACAAAAACACTCCAAAGACTATTAAACCTTTCACCAATTATTAAACCTATAATAATTGAACCTAATCCAGAAAATAATCCTTTAATAAAAACAATTTGTAGTGGATCTTTTGAAGATATTTTTCTAGTACAATTATTTTCAATTCCCCAACATACACAAGCAATAATCACAAATATTGCACCAAATGAAAACTTAAAGGAATTTATATTCTCTAATGATAAAGACATACATGATAAAGTAATAAATATAATTCCTATCCAAAGTCTTACACTAATTTTTTCTTTAAATATAGCAAAAGCAATAAGTGCTGTAACAACAATTTCAAAATTATTTAATAATGATACAGTCGAAGATGTAGTCATATTTAATCCATATAACAAAAAAATAGGGGCAGCAATATCAAGTAAAATCATCATTATTGTATATGGTAGTTCTTTTTTTGAAAGTCTCTCTTCTAGTTTCTCATTTTTCACGATCTTTCTAAAAACAAAAATAATTGTCATTCCTAGTCCCGCCCCTAAATACAATGTTCCTGCCATTAGGGTTTTAGGCATATAATCGAGCATTATTTTTGAGAGTGGAGAATTAATAGCATAAAGGGAAGCTGCAACTATTGCAAGAATTATTCCATAATAATTAATATTCTTCATATTTTTACCTAGAAGATTCATCTTTTAAAATAAGGTATTCCCATCTACTAATCTTATCTTCTAGTAAATTTTCAAGTTCTTCTTTTTTCTTAATTTTACCTTCAACTAGAGCATAGTTAGCATAATTATTATTAATTTCTTCAGTCAACTCACTTATTTCACTTTCAATTGAGGTTATAACATCTTCAATTTGTTCTAATTCCTTCTTCTCATTATAGGTAAGTTTGTCTGATTTTTGTTTTACTCGTGTATCAGTTTTCTTAACAACAAGATTACTTTCATAATTTATCTTATCAATATTATCGGTATAATTACCATTATAAATAGAAATGCTTCCATCATTTTCCATAACAAATAATTTATTACATATATGATCTAAGAAATAACGATCATGGCTTACAACAATCACTGGTCCTGAAAAATTATTAATAAAGTCTTCAAGAACCATTAATGTATCGATATCAAAATCATTAGTTGGTTCATCAAGTAATAATACATTTGGATTTTTAACTAAAACATTTAAAAGAATAAATCTTTTTCTTTCTCCCCCGCTTAACTTACTAATTGGAGAAAATTGTAATGTTTTATCAAATAGGAATTTATCAAGAAGTTTTGCTGGAGTAATTTGCATATTATTTACTTCAAATAAAGATTGTGTTCTTGTAAGATAATCATATACCCTCAACGTATTTTCTTTAATTTCATCTTCTTGGCGATAGTATCCAAATCTTACTGTTTCACCAACTTCAACCTTCCCACTATCAACTTCAATATTTTTAGTAAGGATATTTAATAGGGTTGTTTTTCCTCTGCCATTACTTCCGATTATCCCAATTCGATCATCATCATCAACTAAATACGAGAAATTCTTCACTAATTTTTTACCATTTAAATCTTTGGAAATATTATTAATTTCAATTATTTTTCTTCCTAAACGAGAAGTATTATAAACAATTTCAAGATTAGTTTCAACTTTTTTTACTTCCTGTTTTAACTTTTCAACATTTTCCATACGCAGTTTATTCTTAGTTTCCCTAGCTCTTGCACCACGTTTAGCCCACTCTATTTCTTTTCTTAAAAATACTGCTTTTTTTCTTTCATTAGCTTCTTTTATTTCTTCTCTTAAAAGTTTGTTTTCTAGATATTCATTGTAATTTGATCCGTAATGATATAATTTACCATCGTCAATTTCAATTATTTTATTTACAACTCTTTCAAGGAAATATCTATCATGGGTTACTAATACAATAGCCCTATTAAACTTAACTAAAAACTTTTCTAAATAAGATATCATTTCAATATCTAAATGATTTGTTGGTTCATCTAGTAATAACAAATCACAAGGTTTAACTAATGTTGAAGCAAGCATTACTCTTTTCTTTTCACCGCCACTTAGGGTACTTACAATTCTTTCATGATCTAAAATTCCAAATTTATTTAAGATACCTCTAAATTCATGTTCATTAATATCTTCTTTATTAATATCACGAGTTATAAATTCATAAACGGTAACTTCTTGATCACCAGTTATATCTTGAGATAGATAAGTTATTTTTTTATTGTCTACTTTTGTAACTGAACCATCTTCTGTCTCAACTAATCCCGCAATTACTTTTAGTAAACTACTCTTACCCATACCATTTGGTCCAATTAATCCTATTTTATCATTATCTTCAATTTGTAATTTTATATTATCTAGTATTGTTCTATCACTATATCTTAAATATATATTATCTAATTTTACTATCATTTTCTCACCTGACCTTATTTTACCACATAATCAAAAAAAAGAATATCATTTAATTGATATTCTTAATGTATATATATGTATTAAAAACAAGAAAGCAATCAAATATATATCATATGATAAATGCATTTTTAATAAAATTATTGATATAAAAAATATGATTCCAATTATTATATTTATTAATAAAAGTGATTTTGTTTTTTTATTAAATAATAAACAAATTACTTGAATAATAACTAATAATGTAATTACACATATAGAAATAAAACTTACAAATATTAAAACTTTTTGAAGAATATAGGTATTATCATTTTCATCTAAAATAAATAATCTTAAATAATTGAAATAATTTCTTGAATCATAATCATATCTAAATTCAACAAGCTTATAACTTCTAAAACTCGTTATAACAGCATCAATTATATGTGAAAATGATATATTAATTTTATTACCATAGTATTCATAATATCCTAAACCTGAAAAAAGTAATAAAATCATTAATATAAAAGTTGTTAAGTAGGCAATTAAATTTTTCTTTAAATTCCCTTTTGTTTTAGGTTTTTTAATATCAGAAACTAAAAAATTATCTTTCTTATAATTTTCTTTTTCAATAACAAGATTATCATTATCTTTTAGTGTTACCTTTTTTAGGTTTTTAAAATCTATATTATTTTCTTCTACAGTTACATTATTTATTTCTTCTATTTGAATATTATCTTCTCTTAAATTTACATCTCTTATTTCTTCAATATCTATATTATCTTCTTCTATATTTACTTTACAAATTTTTTCTACATTTATATTATCATCATGTAAAGTTATATCATTTATTTCTTTTATATCTATATTATCTTCTTTAACATCTTCAATTTTATTTTCATCACTCAAACTAGATCCACAGTACCCACAATATGTCCAGTAACTATTTATTTTTTTATTACACGCTTTACATATTTTCAAATTAATCACCTTTTAAACTATATATTTCTTATTTTTCGTTGGTAATTTAATTTGTATACAAATATTATAATTGCAAATATAGTCAAGAAAATATCATTATTGCTAATATATAATAATCCTTCACGAGAAAAGATCTCTAAATACTGATTAAAATAGAATGAGAAAAAATATCCCAATCCAATTCTCATGATTAAAAGAAAAATAATAATAACTAAAACACCTGATGATAAATTTTTATCTTTATTAAAATAGATATTAAATA
The DNA here is from genome assembly GCA_023410025.1 of Bacillota bacterium. Lineage (GTDB taxonomy): Bacteria > Bacillota_I > Bacilli_A > ML615J-28 > CAG-698 > JAEYQM01. The sequence goes on along the minus strand of JAEYQM010000036.1, from coordinate 479 downwards.
TCGTTTTATAAATGGTATTAATAATTAAAATACCAATAATAATTGTTATTAACGGAATTGCCAAACTTAAGTAGGCAAGCCATATATTTGTTGATTGCAATTGAAAACTAGTCATTTCTTTTAAAAAATTATAAGTTTTATAGAATGGTAAAATTTGCGGATCATCACCATCTAAATAAGTAATTATTTGAAAAATATTATTATAACTAATTGATTCATTAACATCAACAATTTTAAAACTGGCAATTTTTCCTAAACTTCCAAAAAACAAAAATATTAATAACATAGCATATATAAGATTTCGAATAACTCTTTGTTTTGATAATTTAATTATTCTATTATATAAAGAATATATTATATCATAAACAAGATAAGTTCCATTTATAATAAAATATATAATTAATCCCAATCCAGGACTAACATCATATAGTGGAGCAATTAAAAATAATGAAGTACTTAATACAAATGTAATAATCAAT
>JAEYQM010000094.1 GCA_023410025.1 Bacillota bacterium | reverse complement strand
ACTTGAGCCATTCTAATGCAATAATTAACAACATCTGCTAATTCATCCTTAACTTCGTTTATTCCAAAATTACTATCACTCCACTGAAAACACTCTAATAATTCATTTGCTTCAATTGAAATTGATTTTGCTAAATTACTTGGTGAATGAAATTTCTCCCAATCCCTATCTTCAGTAAATTTTTTAATTTTTTTTGATAATTCTTCAAATCTATCCATTTTATTTCCACCTAATTTGAACAAGTTTTTTACATGATTCAATTTTCTCTCTTATATATTTGCCTAATTCCTTATCTTCGCAGTAGACATAACATCCCTTTTGTCCTCTTGATAATAAAGTTTTATATGTGTTCCTAATAATTTTATCTCCCAACTCTTTTCTTCCATTTAAACCTTTGATTGATGCATCTGATTTTGCTCGTTTTGATGCATCTGTAATTACCTTATCATCTTTATATACTAAATCTTTACCAATTATAATTCCAACATAATCAAATTCTAATCCTTGAGTTGAATGGATACATCCAACTTGATCAAAAGAATTAGGGTCTATTGCAAAACTATCTGTTGTAAAATTCCATTGTGCTGTAAAATTATTTTCTAAAAATACATCATATTGACTTTTATCTTTTTGACTGTTCCAAGGATAACAATAACCCGCTATCATTCTTGCTTTATTATTATCATTTTTTTCTCTTAGTTTTTCTCTCATAACATTTGGATCATCAAATACTTGAATATCATAATCTATATCAAAATAGTTATAATTTGCTGTTTGCCTTATTCCTAGTAGATTATCTAAGAATGCAAGATATCCATCAGATCCATTACATCTAAATTGTGAAGAAAGAACTAAAGATTGATTATGATGAACAGTACTTCCAAGTAAATTTGCCCAATGTTTTATTCCATCAAAAGTGCCTATATCTTTTGTAGTAACCATTTGATCTTCATCGATAAAGAAAACACTAATCTTTGAAGCATTAATTAATTCTTTTATTTGGTTTTCACCTTTATTTTTGAACAAACCAGATTTTTCATTTAATCGATGCGATTCATCTATAATTAAACAATCATATGTATTTGCAGGAACATCATAAAAAGACCCAGATCCTTTAAATAGTCCCTTCAAATAAGATAATGTATGTTTACCTCTTATTAATTTTGAAGCAAATGTGGTTCTTGGAGCAGAATTTTTTGTTACATAATTACAGACAAAACCATTTTTAATTATTTTTGCAAGTAAATTAATTGCAATTACACTTTTTCCTGTTCCTGGTCCACCTTGAACAATTACCGTATGCTTTTTATCGTCGCTAATTGTATTTTGAACTAGTTTTAAGATTGTTGAATAAGCTACTAACTGTTCATCTACTAGTTCAAATTCTTTATTCCCATTTAAAATAGATCCAATAGTGTCTTGTAAAGATTTTGATGGTTTTAGTTTACCATTATCTATTATTTCAAATAACTTTTTACTTGATGGTTTAGAAACATATTTGGCAATAAAATCTCTTAATTTACTTCCATCTTCCATAATAAAAGATGGGGCCAATGAAATTATATCACTATATTTTTCATGAAATAGTTCTTTTTTAAATTGGCTTTCATAATTATGTAGGAATGCACATGGAATTAAATTTATACTTTCTTCATGCACAGATTCGTTAAAATTTTCAATTAACTTTGCATATGAATATGCCTGTTGTGACGGATGGGCAACATCACGAAGTGTTCCTCCAAGATATGTTTGAACGACATTTTCTCTTGATGTTGCTGTACATTTTTCCCACTGCTTTAATTCAATTACTACAATGTTGTCACTACTACCATCAGTACCAGCTATCATAAAATCTACTCTTTTAGAGGTTAAAGGTATTTGAAATTCTATTGCTACTTGTACTTCATCATCAATTCTTCTATCTGCAAGAATATTTGCCATTCTTGGTAATGAGTTCCTCCATGAAATCAATTCATTTTTTTGTTCTTTTGGAATACCCATTTTAACAAATAATTCTTCTATTCTTGTTGAAATAACTCCATTAATAACATCTTCTTCAAAACTGTTTTTAGTACCTTCATAAACTAGCATATAATCACCCTTTATGGAAATTTTTAAATAAATACTTAAATATAATAAATTAATAATATTAAAATTTATTATTTAAATTAAATTTTTTTAATTATATCAAAATTATAACACTAATTTATAAAATTATCAAACTCTAATTAATTTAATTTGCAAAATTATTTTAATATTATAAAATCTACAAAAAAAGAACTAAACCCAAATAACTTGACAATTTAAAATATCATTATCTTTTTTTGCTCAAATTTGTAATGACGTTTAAAATATTATAAATAGTAATTGTTTTTTGTTAAATATATTATAATATTTGTATGTTAAAATTTTTTGTTTTTTAAACTAAAATAATAGCAACACACGTTTTTCACTCAAACATTGCACTTATTATTGTAACTATGATATAATTATTGTAATAACAAGTTTTTTATATTTGGAGGAAATTATGGAATTATCTAAATTTTTCAAAGATGAATTTAAAAAGTTATTTAAAGTCATACGCATAGTTTATTCAAAATCTCCTTTTGATTTTACATTATTAAAGTTGATTAATAATCAGAGAAAAGCTTTAAAAATACGCAAGAGCTATAGTAAAGTTGGAGTTCATATACCTCCTATGCTTTTGATAAGTGTTACTGAAAAGTGTAATCTAAGATGTAAAGGTTGCTATGCAAAACATTTTGAAGAAAATTTTATACATGATGAAAAAGAACTTAGTATAGAAGATTATACTAGAATATTTAATGAGGCTAGTTCATTAGGAATATCAATCATTACTTTGGTTGGTGGTGAACCTTTATTAAGAAAAGATTTAATTGAACTTTGTACAAATTATAAAAATATAGTTTTTTCAATATATACTAATGGTCTGTTATTTGGTAACAGTTACAAAGAAATATTTCTCAGAAATAGAAACTTAATCCCTTTTTTCAGCATTGAAGGTTACAAGGATGAAACAGATGATCGTAGAGGAAATGGAGTATATGATTTAGTACTTGAGAAGATGAAATGGATTAAAGAAAACAATTTAATCTATGGAGTTTCTATTACTGTAACTTCATTAAATTTAGATACTGTAACAAGTGATGATTTTGTAAAAATGCTTTATGATTTAGGGTGTGTATATATATCCTATGTAGAATATGAGGCCATGGATGAAGATCCTTCTTCCCTCCAATTAACAAAAGAACTACGTCAAAAACACCTTGCAAATTACGAGTTTACTAAAAATAAATATAAGAAGATATTCTTCACTTCTTATCCTGATTTTGAATATCGTTCTGGTGGATGTTTAGGAGCTGGTAAAGGATTTATTCACATAAATGCTTATGGTAATGTTGAGCCATGTAATTTTGTACATATATCTGATTGTAATATAAAAAATAAATCCATACTGGAAGCCTTAGAATCCCCTTTATTTAAAAAACTAATTAATGATGGATTATTAGATAACAATCATAATGGCCAATGTGCATTACTTGCAAATAAAGATAAGTTGGCTCGCTAATTAAAGGAAACTGAACCTAAATAAAAATACCCCTATTTTCAATAATAAAAAGGGGTAATGCATTTAAAGTACTCCCTTTGTCAAGTACATATTAAACAAAAGTATTTGATACAAAGAATAAAGGGTGGCAATTGTCCACCTTATATTATAATTATAGATAATTCAAAAATGTTGAAAAATAAATTTCAACATTTTTTTTATTAAAAGTATTTAGTAAAAAATATATTTGTTATAAATAATGTAAAATGAAAATTTCTTTATACTTTCATTAAGGTCTAGGTTCATTGATCACCTACTCTTCTTCTCACATTATCAATATATTCCCTGATTCTTTTATTTACTGACCTTTTACTATTAATATTTCTTTCAACAATGTTAATTACTCTTAATAATTTATCAAAGCCATAATCAACTTCAATTTTATCTAATTTCCATATAGTCTCATTTGCACTCATTGAGTGAAAATAATCTTTTTCCTTTAGCCAACATTTCATGTTATTTATGCTAAACTTTGCAGACGATTCATTCATATTAGTCTCAGCAATAATATTCTTTATTGCATCAGCATCACTAATGTCACCAATTGCACACATTTTACCATACTTATAAGATGCTTCTATCATTTCTTGAGTTATTTTTGACATAACATATCCTCCAACTAGTTATAAAAATATACTAAAATAAATCAGTCATATATAATTAAATATTTTTTATATAAAATATTTATTATTTTGTACACTACTTTTTTAATTTATAATTATATAATTTTTTTTTACTATTTTAATAATTGTACTTTTTCAATATTGGAAGTAAAAAATTTAATATCCAACATCTTGTACATGTATAGTTAGAATCATAATATATAGCCCCAATGATTGCTTCAACATATGGATCATGCCCTTTATTTACAACTTTCTCATGTTCAGGTATATTATCATCTTTATAAAAATGATTTTTATTGTAAGAATAATTAATCCATCCTTCTCCAATCATCAGGCTATGCATTGTAGTATTGCTTTCCAAATCTTTTTTGGCTAAAGTTATTCCACCTTTAGTTTTTATACCCTTTGTAATATAAAGATAATCAACAATGACTGACTTTAAAATAGCATCGCCAACAGTAGCTAAACCCTCATTTTCATATTCAGATGCATTTTTACCTTGTCCAACCAATTCAATTTTTATAGAACCCATAGCTTTTGCAAGCCAAGAAACATCAATAAAATGATAATTTATTTTAGTTTCTAATTCTCTCATCTCTTTTTCAATTCTTTTATCATCCATTATCAATCACCATTAATAAAAATATAATCTTCAACTGTTACTTCTTCTAATGATTTAGAATTATTAAAATAAGTTTCTAAATCAATATATTTATTTGTAATAAAACTAAGTTTTTTATTTTTAGATACAAGCAAAATTCTATCATTATCTAATTCTAATTCAATAAAAGGGCCGTCGATAAGTAAATCAACCGAATCAACTAATTCATTAGTTAGTTCTTTCTTATTTTTTCCAGAAAACATTATTATTCCAACATCCATTTTACGAATTTCCATATTAAATTCAATAAGTCTTTTCTGTAAAGATGGCTCTCCACCACTTAGTGTAATAACTTCAATATTAAATCTAATTTTTGAATCCTTAACTATATTTATTGAATCTTATTAAGATAATAGGTTACAAAGATTAATTACTTAAATTTTGTCTATGCAATTTGGGATACCGTCAAAATCGTGCATATATAATATCTTTACACCAAGTGAATCAAAATATATTTGCTAAATTAATTTATATTTACTTATTATTAATTTAATTTTTGTACCCTAACCTTTAAATTTTGATAGTTTTTA
>JAEYQM010000090.1 GCA_023410025.1 Bacillota bacterium | reverse complement strand
AATATGATTATTAATCTAAATTTTACTTTCTTGAAAGAGAAAGTCTTTTTTGCTTTAAATAAAGTTGCTTAAAAACCGATGAAATTTAAAACTTGATGTATAATAATTATAAAACTGAAAGGATGTGTGTTAATGAAAAAAAAGTATATAAAAATATGGGGAGATACAGTTGATGGTAAAGATCTCCTTTATTCAACTCTAATAATATGTATTACAATGATGGTTGCATTTTTTCTTGCTCCAAAATCAGATAAATTACCTTTAGAATTATTCTTTGGTTTAGGAGGAGCTGTAGTTGGTTTTATAATTACAGTTATAATCTTTAAACCTAAAAGAAGAATAGAAAAGGAAAAATAATATGAATATAGAAATGATTTTTTGGATGATTATTGCTTCCCTTATTGCTGTAGTTATATTTACAATAATTGGATTTATTCCAGGAACTGATGAAACTAGTGTATTACTACCAATTACTCTAACAGTTGTATTAAGTGGTGTACCTGCAATTGTCGTATTAACATTCTTTATTGCTTCCATTGTTACTTTAAATATTACTAATACAATGCCGACTGCTTTAGTAGGTTTGCCTGGTGGGGTAATGAGTAGTCCGATGATTGAATCTTCAATATATTTAAAAAACAGAGGTAAATCAACACATTTAATTAAGAAAATGGCGGCTGCTTCATTAATTGGAATATTAATTTCAGTTCCAATTTCTTTATTAGTTGCTAATTTATTAATACCCTTTGCAAATGTAATTAAACCTTATGCTTCATATTTATTTATTCTAGGGGCAATATTCTTATCATTAATTAGTAAGAATAAAATATTATCTTTATTATCAATAATTCCACTTGCTCTATTATTTCAAAGTATTAGACATTTATATTGGGGATTAGAGGTAGTTCCTACTGATAAAAATATAACTGTATCTTTTTTCTTGGGAATTACTGTTGGTCCATTACTTGTTTCTTTATTTTCTTTATTAAATAAGAGTTTAAAAAACGACCAATTAGTTGATGAATATAATCATATAATTATTCCAAAAGAAGATGAAAAAGATAAAATAATCAATCCTTTTAAACTTCTTACAAAAAAAGAAAGAAAAATGGCCTCAATTGGTGCTTTAATTGTTAATTTCTTCTTTATTTTAAGTCCAGTTGGACTTACAATTCTTTCTGGAAATATTGTTGGAAATAAGATTAAAGATCAAGACGAAAAAGCAACCACATCAATAACAACAATGTCTTCAGTTATTCAGGCAACTTATTTATCAGGAATTATTATACCTTTACTTGCTTTAGGAATTCCTTTATCACCAGTTGCATTAGGACCTGGAGCTGCATTATTTAATGCCTTTCCGGTATATTCAATTGATGAAAATATTCATCATTTATTAAGTCGTTTTGAATTTACAACTGCTGTAATAGTTGGTGCAGCTATTTCGATGTTCTTAAGTTATATAATTATTACTAAATTTGCAAGGAAAATAACTAATTTTATCTTAAAAAAGGTTCCTCATGAATCAGTATTAGGATTATTCCTAGCATTTATTCTTTTACTAGCTTATATGGATGCTGGTTTAATAAATGTCTTTGGAGTGCTAACTATAGGATTACTTAGTGGATCTTTAAATAAATTGGGTGTGAATTATGGTGTTCAATTTATGTCATTATACGCTGCACCACTTATAATTAGTTTATTAGCAGGATTAATATGAAGATAGGATATGGTCAATCACATGGTAAAATAATATTAATTGGTGAACATGCTGTTGTTTACGGATATGAGGCAATCGCTATTCCATTTTTTAAAACCTATTGTAAAGTAAATATTAGAGAATCTAATCTTGATTATATTAAGTCAAATTATTTTTCTTTTAGAATAGATAATTTACCAAGTAAGTTTGAACCAATAAAGGTTATAATAAATGAATTAAAAAACAGATTAAATTTACCTAATTTATTTATAGAAATAGATAGTAATATTCCCATTTTTTCAGGAATGGGATCAAGTGCGGCTGTTGCTTCAAGTATTGTAAAGGCTGCATATGATTTTAAAGGTATAAAACTATCTAATGAAGAATGTTTTGAATTAACCCAAATTTCCGAAAAAATTGCTCATGGTAATCCTAGCGGAATTGATGCTCTTACAACAGCAAATAACTCTGCATGGTTATTTAAAAAAAGTAGTCAACCAATTTCCTTTGATACTAAGATAAAAGGATTTTTAGTTGTAGGTCAAACTGGAGAAACTGGCAATACTAAAGAAGCCGTGTCAATTGTACGAGAACTTGTTGCTAATCAAGAGTACTATGAATTAATAGATGAAATAGGTAAAGAAGTAATAGTTGCATATAATGCCTATATTAATAAAGATATATATACATTAGGAAATAGTCTAAATTATGCTCAAGATAGACTAAAAAAGTTAAAAGTATCTTCACCAAATATTGATGCAATGGTCACTATAGCAAATGATAATGGGGCACTAGGAGCAAAACTATCGGGTGGTGGATTAGGTGGAATTGTAATTGCCATAACTGATGAATTAGAAAAAGCCAAAAAAATATCTAAATTATGGATAGATTTTAATAATTTAGAAAACTGGATACTCGATTTAAGTGAGGATTTATTATGAGAAAAACTATCGCAAGAGCAAATGCCAATATTGCCTTAATAAAATATTGGGGTAAATTTGATGAAGAAAATGTTATTCCTTATCAACCCTCAATATCTATAACTTTAGATAATATGTATACTGTTACTACAATTGAAGAAAGTGATCACTTTAGTTTTATCCTAAATGGTAAAGAAGAGGGAGAATCTGAAAAGAAAAAAGTTTTTAACTTTTTACTTAATTTTGCTTCAATTGAAGAAATTAACAAAGTTAAAATAATAAGCGAAAACTTCCTTCCAACAGCAGCTGGACTTGCCTCATCCTCATCAGGCTATGCAGCTTTATCAACTTCTGCAAACAACTACTTTAATAAATTTTATGATTTAAAGACTCTTGCAAATATTACAAGGAAGGGTTCGGGATCTGCTTGTAGAAGTTTAGTAGGGGGATTTGTCGCTTGGGAAGTTAATGGAGAAGTTTATCAAGTTGGGTCTGTTTATGATGACTTTGTAATCATAAGTGTCATTATAAATTCCAATAAAAAGAAAATATCAAGTCGGGAAGCTATGAAGATAACCGTAAAAACTTCACCCTTCTATGAAAATTGGGTAATGGAGACAAAACGTGATTTTTATAAAATGATTGAAGCAATTAATTCGGGTAATTTAGATGAAATAGGTAGACTGACAGAAAAAAGTTATTCTTTAATGCATGCAACAATGCTTTCATCAAACCCACCAATTCTTTATATGTCTAGTGAAAGTTTAAAAGTAATAGATTTAGTATTAAAAATGAGAAATGAAGGAATTTATGCTTACTCAACATTAGATGCTGGTGAAAATGTTAAAATATTAACGAGAGTAAGTGATGCAAAAAAAATAATAGAAAATTTAAATAATGAAGGATTAACTAATTTAAATATTAGTAAAATGGGTGAAGGAGCACAGGTGATATATGACTCAAAAGTTTGAAGTTAAATCATGTGGAAAGATTTATATCGCTGGTGAATATGCGGTTGTTAATGGTGGGAAAGCCATTATTGCTCCTATAAAAAAATATATTAGGATAATTTATGAAGAAAGTAATACTTATAAATTAAAGAGTCATAAATATCATGATGACTTTATTGATTTAGATTTATCAACTGATGTGATAGAATTAAAACCAATTATTAAAACCATTAATATAATGAATCAATATCTATTAGAAACAGGTATAATTGATAAGAAATTAAAACTTGAAATATTTTCTGAACTTGATAATGAAAACAATAAAAAGTTTGGATTCGGTTCAAGTTCATCAATAATAATTGCAATAATTAGAGTATATAATCAGTTTTATAATCTAGGTTTATCAAATCTTCAAATCTATAAACTTGCAGTTATAATCCAGTTATCAATTTCTAAATACTCATCATTTGGTGATATTGCCTGTATTGTTTATGAGAAAGTTATTTACTATCAAAAATTTAATGATATAATTAACTTAAGTGATTCACTTATAGTTAATATTAATAAAGATTGGAATGGTTTAGTTATTGAACCACTTAATATTGATTTTGATTTTTTGTTAGTTTATACTAATGAAGAAGCAAATTCCTTTGAACTTGTAAGAAGAGTAAATGAATTAATAAATGAACCATTTTATAATGCTTTCTTTAGAAGAAGTGAAATATTAGTTAACCAAATAAAAGAAAAATCAAAATCTTTAATTGATCTTATTAATAATCTAAATACAAATTTAAAAATTTTAGATTTTGGTTTGTATGGAGCTTTAATGACAAAAAACATGTATTTAATTGAAGAAATTGTTAATAAATTTGAAGGTGGATTTAAATTCACAGGTTCTGGTGGTGGCGACTGTGTTATATGTATTTTTCCAAATGAAGAAAAAAGATCATTAGGAAAAGAAAAATTAAAAGAATTAGGTTACGAAGTAATAGATTATATATGGAGGGAATAAATGAATCGTAAGGACGAACATATTAACTTGGCTTTAAGCCAAGAAGTGATTGCCAATGATTTTGATAGAATCAGATTTGTTCATAATGGATTAAGTGATGTAGACTTCACAAAAATATCTCTTCAAACTGATTTCTTAGGACATGTTATTGAACTACCCTTTTATATTAATGCTATGACAGGAGGAACTCAAAAAGCCTTTGAGATAAATTCTAAACTTTCTAAAATAGCCAGTTATTATAATATTCCAATAGCAACAGGATCATTATCGCCAATCTTAAAAGATAAAAATGCTTTAAATAGCTTTAAAATAATAAGAGATAATAATCCTAATGGATTAGTTATAGCAAATATTGGTGCAGATAAAACGGTGGAAGATGTGAAAAAGGTTTTAGGTATGTTTAAAGCCGATGCCTTACAAATTCATATTAACCAAGTTCAAGAAATAGTTATGCCTGAAGGTGAAAGAGATTTTAGTCTATGGCAAAATAATATAAAAGAAATTACAAATTCAATTGATATTCCAGTTATTGTGAAAGAAGTGGGATTTGGAATGAGTCATAAAACCCTAGAAACTCTTAAATCCCTAAACATTAAAAATGTTGATATTAGTGGTAGGGGTGGAACTAATTTTGCCTTAATTGAAAATAGTAGAAGAAATAACAAGTTTTATTCTTTTAATACTTGGGGACTTTCAACTGTAGAATCATTATTAGAATCATCAAAAGTAAATGAAATAAACATTCTTGCAAGTGGTGGGATTAGATGCGCCTTAGATATTGTAAAATCATTAAGTTTAGGGGCTAATGCTGTAGGGCTTTCTTCATATTTCTTAAAACTTGTAAATGAATATGATATAGAAGAAATCATTTTTGAAATTGATAATCTTATTTTAGAGATTAAATCAATTATGGCTATTTTAGGTGCAAAAGAAATAAAAGATCTAAGAAAATGTGAACTTATAGTTGACTCTGAACTTATGAATTTTATAACTCAAAGAAATATAAATAAAAATATTCTTATTTCTCGATAAGAATATTTTTAATTGGCTTTAATACTATGAATTATTTAATATAGAATTTTCTTATATTATATGGTATAATAGTTTAAAATAAGGAGAAATTATGTACAAATTAGTAATATTTGATTTAGATGGAACTTTGCTTGATACTATAGAGGATATTTGTGATAGTATTAACATTGCATTAAAAGAAAGTAATCTTGAATTAGTAACTATTGAAGAATGTAAATACATGGTTGGAAATGGTGCTAAGATTTTAGTTGAAAGAGCAATTAGGGAAAAAACCCAATTTTTTGATAAAGTATTTTCTTCTTACATGTTTAATTATGAAAGATTACAAAAGAATAAAACAAGACCATATGAAAAAATTATGGAAGTTTTAGATAGATTAAAAGAACTTAATATTAAATCGGCTATTTTATCAAATAAACCTCATGAAGACACTTTAAGAGTAGTCGATTATTATTTTGGATTATCTAAATTTGATTTAGTAATCGGTAAAAAACCTAATAATCGCCCTAAACCAGAAATTGATGGAGCTATTGAAATTTTAAATACCTTAAATATGAAAAGTGAAGATGTATTATATGTTGGTGATACTAGTGTTGATATAACAACAGCTATAAGAAGTAACTTCACAAGTGTTGGGGTAACTTGGGGATTTAGAAAAGAAAGTGAATTAACACAAGCTAATTATATAATCCATCATCCTCTTGATCTTCTTAGAATAATAGAGGAAAAATAATGAATGGAATTATTATAGTTGATAAGAAAAAAGATTGGACTTCACAGGATATTCTTACAAAAATTAAAAAATCAAAAAAGTTTAATAAAATTGGTCATGCGGGTACACTTGATCCTCTTGCAACAGGAGTAATGGTTGTCATGATTAATGAAGCAACTAAACTATCTGATTATTTAATGAATGATGAAAAAGAGTATTTATGTGAGATTATAATTGGAAAAGCAACTGATACAGAAGATAGTCAAGGTAATATAATTTCGGAATCTGAAGTCAAAGAACTAAAAAATGTTGATGAAGTATTAAACTCATTAGTTGGGAAACTTGACCAAATTCCTCCAATGTATTCAGCACTACATCATAATGGTGTTAAGCTATATGAACTGGCAAGACGTGGAATTGAAGTGGAAAGAGAAAAAAGATTAGTTGAAATATTTAGTATTAATAGGACAAGCGATATTGTAATCGAAAATGGTGAAGCCAAATTTTCGTTTATAACGAGGGTTTCAAAGGGTACATATATTAGAACCCTTTGTGTTGAAATTGGAAATAGACTTGGATTTCCAGCTTATATGAATGAATTAAGAAGACTTTCTTCAGGTAATATGAGAATAGAAGATGCCTCTACATTAGATGATGTACTAGCAGGAAACTTTAAACTTATTAATATGTTAGAAGTATTTAAGAATTATAAAATTATTGAAGTTGATGAATATTTAGATAGTAAAATAAAAAATGGGATGAAAGTAAAAGTTGATTGTGATCAAAATTTAATTGTATTTTCTAAAAATAATGATTTATATGCAATTTATGAAAAAGACAATGAACTTTATCGAGCAAAGAGAATATGGATGTAATAAGATTAAATTATAATCAAGAATTAAAATTTGAAAAAAATGTTGTGGCAGCCATGGGGCAATTTGATGGCTTACACCGTGGACATGTTAGCCTAATTAATAAGGCAATTGAAGTTGGTAAAGAACAAGGTTTAAAAGTAGCAGTAGTTACATTTGATCCACACCCTGATTTTGTTTTAAAAAAACGTGCTAATTTTGGATATATAACACCACTTCCAAAAAAGTTAGAACTTTTAGAAAGCATTGGTTTAGATTATGTTATCCTACTTCATTTTGATGAAGAATTAAGTAAATTAGAACCTAATCTTTTTCATGAAAGATTCTTATCATCATTTAGTACAATAGTCGTTGGAACTGATTATCGCTATGGATATAGAGGTAAAGGAAGTATTGAAACCCTTAGACAAACGGGCAAAAATGTTATTGCTGTAGAGTTAATAAAAACAAATGATGAAAAAATAGGATCTAATTTAATTAGAGAATATTTAATGGACGGTAAAGTTGATTTAATTTATGATTTGATGGGCCGATATTATAATATATCTGGAGTTGTAAGTCATGGATCAAAAATTGGAAGAACCTTTGGGGTAAGAACCGCCAATATTGAACTAACAGAGGAATACCAAATGATTAAAAAAGGTGTTTATGTTGTATATGTTCATATTGATGGTAAAGTTTACTTAGGAGCATGTAATATTGGCACTAACCCAACTGTAAATACGGTTGATAAAATGCGTCTTGAAGTTCATATTTTAGATTTTGAAAATGATATTTATGGTAAAGAAATTAGTATTGATGTAATCTATAGAATTCGCGATGAATTACGTTTTGATTCTATTGATAAACTAGTAAAACAAATTGAAGATGATATTACCTTTACTAAAACTAATTTTGGAGATAAAATATGAAAATTTTAGTAATTGGCGCTATGCGTGTCGAAATTGAATTTATTTTAGAAAAGTTAGATAATTTATTAGAAAGAAAAATAAATAATTATACTTTTTATTTGGGTAAATTATTTAATAAAGATATTATATTAGTTGAATCAGGAATTGGAAAAGTAATGTCGGGAGTATTACTTGCAACTGCTTATAATAGTTTTGAAAATATTGATTATGTTATAAATATTGGCGTAGCTGGTGGGTATAATAATGTTAATATTGGTGATATTGTGGTTGGGGATAAATATATTTTTGGAGATGCTGATGCTACAGCATTCCCTAAATATCGTTTTGGTCAAATACCGGGATTTCCTTTCCCATTTAAAGCTAGTGAATTTTTACTTGAAAAAGCTTTAAAATTTGATTCTCATAAAGGCACAATTTGTACAATGGACCGATTTGTTTCAAATGATGAGTTTATTAAACCCTTTATTGAAAACTATTTTACTGATTTTGATATCCTATGTTTTGATATGGAAACAACCGCTTTTGCACAAGCGGCCCATTTCTATAATTTAGAGTTTTTAGCAATAAGGGCTATCAGTGATATTGTTGGAAGTAAAGAAGTAGAAAAGTCATATGATCATAATCTTGATTTAGCATGTTTAAACAGTAATACATTTTTACTAAATTTATTACAAAGTTTTTAATTAATTAATTTACATTAAATACAATTTGTGGTATAATAACTTTGACCAATAACTAAGATTATCGATTCTCCAACGTTATTCTTGGTATTAGGCAAAAATATATATAGGAGGACAATTTATTATGTCATGCATTTCAAAAGAAGAAAAAGCAAAATTAATCGCTGAATTCGGAAAAGATGAAAAAGATTCAGGTTCAGTGGAAGTTCAAATCGCTATCTTAACAAGCGAAATTAATCGTTTAAACGATCACTTAAAAGAACATATCCATGATTTCCACTCACGTAGAGGATTACTAAAAAAAGTAGGTCATCGTCGTAACTTATTAACATACTTAAAGAACAATAATGTTAATAGCTACCGTGATTTAATTAAAAAATTGAATTTAAGAAAATAAGGGTAAAGAACTTACCCTTTTTTACAAGCAAACACATTAGAAAGGAAGTAAAAATGAGCATTATTCAAAAATTCGAATATATTCAAGGTGGACGTAAGTTTACTATTGAAACTGGTGAATTAGCAAAGCAAGCTAATGGTTCTGTGTTAGTTAGATTTAACGATACAGCAGTTTTATCAGTAGCCGTTTTTGGAAAAAAGAAATTAGACACTGATTTCTTCCCATTAACAGTCTTATACCAAGAAAAATTATATGCTGCAGGTAAAATCCCTGGTGGATTTTTAAAACGTGAAGGCCGTCCTACAGAACATGAAACATTGACTTCTCGCTTAATTGATAGACCAATTCGTCCATTATTCCCAGAAGGATTTAGAAACGAAGTACAAGTTATCAATACAGTATTAAGTGCAAACCCAGATTGTTCAAGTGAAATGGCTGCGATGTTAGGTTCATCACTTGCTCTTACAATTTCTGATATTCCATTTGCTGGCCCAATCGCTGGAGTAGTTGTTGGTCGCGTTGATGGAAATTTAATTCTAAACCCAACAGTTGAAGAATTAGAAAAATCAGATATCAACTTAACCGTTGCAGGAACAAAAGATGCAATTAACATGGTTGAATCTAGTGCAAAAGAAGTATCTGAAGAAGAAATGTTAGAAGCATTAATGTTTGGTCATGCGGAAATTAAAAGACTTGTTGATTTCCAATTAGAAGTAGCTAAAGCAATTGGTAAAGAAAAAGTTGAAGTTGAACTTGCGGAAATTCCGGCTGATATCAATGATTTAGTTCGTCAAATGGCTGAACAAGATTTAGTAAAAGCAATCGTAATCCAAGAAAAATTAGAAAGATATGCTGCAATTGATGCAATCAATGAAAAGACTGTAGAAGTTTTATCAAAGACTTGGGAAAATGATGAAGATTTAGAAAAGAAAATTAAATACGCCAAAGAAGTATTAGAAACAATTGTAAAAGATGAAGTACGTCGTTTAATTACTGAAGATAAAGTACGTCCTGATGGCCGTAAAGTTGATGAAATTAGACCATTATCATCACGTGTTGATATTCTTGAAAGAACTCATGGTTCAGCATTATTCACTCGTGGTCAAACACAAAGTTTATCAATTGTTACATTAGGTTCTTTAGGTGAATTCCAAATCATTGATGGCTTAGGTGCTGAAGAAGGAAAGAGATTCATGTTACACTATAACTTCCCTCAATTCTCAGTAGGTGAAGTTGGTAGATATGGTTCTCCTGGACGTCGAGAAGTTGGACATGGTGCCCTTGGTGAAAGAGCATTACTACAAGTTATCCCTTCAGAAGAAGAATTCCCATATACAATTAGAGTTGTTAGTGAAATTCTTGAATCAAATGGTTCATCATCACAAGCATCAATTTGTGCTGGTACAATGGCATTAATGGCAGCTGGTGTTCCAATTAAGGCTCCAGTAGCTGGTATTGCCATGGGATTAATCACTAAAGGTGATAAATATACAATATTAACAGACATTCAAGGTATGGAAGATCATCTTGGAGATATGGACTTTAAAGTAGCTGGTACAAGAAATGGTATTACTGCTTTACAAATGGATATCAAAATTGATGGTATTACAGAACAAATCTTAAAAGAATCTCTAGCTCAAGCTAAGATTGGTCGTATGACAATTTTAGGACATATGTTAAATACAATTCCAACATATCGTGATGAATTAAGTCCATATGCACCAAAAGTAGAAATGTTTAGAATTAATCCTGATAAGATTAGAGATGTTATTGGTTCTGGAGGTAAAACAATTACTGAAATTATCAATGAATTCAATAATGTTAAGATTGATATCGAACAAGATGGTCGTGTATTCATTATGCACTCTGAAAGAAAATGGATTCAACTTGCTGCTCAAAAGATTAAAGACATCGTTCGTGAAGCAAAAGTTGATGAAGTATATACTGGTAGAGTTGTAAAAGTTGCTGATTTTGGAGCTTTTGTTGAATTATGGCCAGGTTGTGAAGGTATGGTTCACATTTCTGAACTTGCTAAAGAACGTGTTAAAGAAGTTAAAGATGTTGTTGATGTTAATGATGAAATTATCGTTAAAGTTATCGGCATTGATGAAAAAACTGGAAAAATTAAATTATCACGTAAACAAGCTTTATCATAGTAGTGTAAACACAGTTTACACTTTTTTTTGACTTTAAATTCGTTTTAGAGTATAATATATATGCATTCGGGTAATCGAGCGGAAACGTTAGGAAAGTCCTTGCTAGCACAGCTGTGATGCTGTAGTGTTTATGCCTATTGAAAAGTAGGGCACCGAGGGATCGGTGACGGCGAGATAATAACCTGTCAAATGGTTACATCTCTTAAAGTGCCACAGAGACGAGTTCTTAGGGAAACCTAAGAAGTGGAACGGGTAAACCCCTTAAGCTAGAAACCCAAATTTGGTAGGGGAGTTATAAATTGTAACAAGAATCAATTTATAGTGGTGAAAACTAAGATAAATGATTACCGCTCATGAAAATGAGTACAGAACAAGGCTTACAGAATGCAAATCCATTTTCCCCATAATGGGGTTTTTTAATAGGAGTTAAATATGTTTCAAAAATGTGAGTATGTAATATCTGCTGTTTCAAAAAAACAGTTTCCTAATCAAAACAATTTAAAAGAATATGTTTTTTTAGGTAGAAGTAATGTAGGAAAAAGCAGTTTAATTAATGCTATTACTAACAGAAAACTTCTTGCTAGGACTTCATCAAAACCAGGAAAAACGCAAGCGTTAAATTTCTATATTATTGATGATTTATTTTATTTAGTCGATGTTCCTGGATATGGTTATGCTAGTACTGGTGTTGATACAAGACTTGCTTTTGGATCATATATTGAAGACTACCTAACCGATAATCCAAATTTAAAAATTGCCTTTTTACTTATTGATACAAAAGTAGGCCCAACAAAAGATGATATTTTAATGGTTGAATATTTGAAACATTTAAGTTTAAATATTGTAATTATCGCAACAAAATGTGATAAAGTTGGATCAACCCTTTTATATAGACATATAAAAGATATTAAAGAAAAACTTGGTGTAACCCATGTTATCCCTACTTCAGCAGAAAAGAAAACAAATATTGATAAGATTCAAGCCTTATTAGAAAATTAAAATAAAACAATTCTATTTCTTAATTTAACTTCATATTATTAGTTGGAGGATTATAATATGGAGTTAAAAATTAATTGTGATACTAAGGTAAGTATTGATAGACTTAATTCTTTAAAGACTGTTGATTGTAATGTCATAAGTTTTAACTTAGATAAAAATGTATTAAATGGTGATATTAGAATAAGTGGTAAATATTATAAAGATGATTTAGATAAATTCTATCAATTTGAAGATGTTGTTCCATTCACGGTAATGTTTAATGATGAAAATATAAATATTCAAGGAGTAACTTGTGGAAACTTCAGTTGCCAAGAAGTTGTTAATCAAGGCATTGAATGTCATTTTGATGTTTTTATAAGATATGAAAATGGTGTTATAGAAATCCCAGTAGAGCTTCCTTCTGAAAAATTAGAAATTAAAATGGAAGATCAAAAAAAAGTTGAAGTTGAACATAAAAAAATAGAAGTAGAAGTTGAAGTTGAAGAAGAAAAAGAAGTAGAAGATAAAGATAATGCCTATGAAGAAATAACTCAAAAATATGACGACTTATTGGGTGAAATCCTTGATGTGAGAAATGATAATTTTTTAGATCCAAAAAGAACTGATGGTTTAGTAAAAATTAATCAAGTTCAAGAGAAAAAAGAAAGATTAGCATTATCAAATATGTTTGAAAAACAAACAACGATAAAAATATATTTTCCTAGCGGTGAACAAGAAGTAGATCAAATCTGTAAAGAGAAACAATTGAATATTAATGATGCTTATGAAGAGTATAGAAAGAATAGGCGCATTATAATAAAATGATTCGCCAAGTAATTGATAAATCAAGAGATCTATATGATTTAGATTTAAGCACGATTGTTCCAATTACAGGTAAGTCATACAAAGGGAAAATAAGTAATGGTAAAGAGTACTTCATAAAAAAAACTGATAATTACATGCAAGAAAAGTTTAAGTTTCTTTATGATCAAGGAATTGATAATATTTTATTTCCTATTCGTAATCGAACTGGGGACTTTATTACTAAAGATGAGGAAAGTTATTATATAACTGATTACATTAATGACTTTTATATGCTAAATGAAATAAAGGCGGTAAATTTAGTAAATCAGTTAGATAAATTACATAAAAACACTTTCTTTAAAAGACAGCTTACTCCATCAACTGCCAAAGCGAAAATGGATGAAATATTTTTATATCTTCAGTATAAATATAATACTTTAGAAATGTATATAAGAAGTCTAGAAGAAAGACCATTTGATGAATTTAGTATTCCAATATTAAAAAGTTATTATATAATCTTAGATAGTAAAAAAACTATGGCTGATATACAAAGAAGATTAATTAGTGCCATAAAAGAAAAAAAATCAGTTTACTTTTCTTATATTCATAATAATCCTAAAATTGATCATTTATTAATATCGGGTGGATACCAATATTTAATTAGTATTGAACACTCAAAATTAGGAATACCTTCACTTGATATTGTAAAGTTCTATATTGAAAATGAATGTTGTAATGTTGATATGAAATCGATTATAACAAGTTATTTTTCAAAATTTGATGATAGTTTTTATTATGATTATTTCTGTTTTATGGTAATCCTATATTATTTAAAAGGAATTACGATAATAGATAAGGACTATATAACAACCCAAAGTTTTGTCTATGCTACAGAAAGTATAAAAAAATTTATGGATAATTATATTCAAAAGGAAACTCCACCAACTGACAGGTAATATTACCTGTTTTTTAATTTACTATATGATTTAAAACTATTCTTTTTATTATAAAAATATGATATAATTTAAATATGATAGAGAAAAAAGAAAAAGAGAATTTAATTTATTCGGGAAAAATAATTACAGTAAGACAAGATGATGTTATCTTAGAAAATGGAATTAACGCAAAAAGAGAAATTGTTATCCATCCAGGAGCAGTAGCCATTCTAGTTAGAAAGGACAATTATATTTGGCTTGTAAAACAATTTCGCTATAGTATGGGTGAATATGTATTAGAAATACCAGCTGGTAAAATTGATAAAGGGGAATTACCAATTGATGCTGCCATAAGAGAACTTAAAGAAGAACTTGGATTTATTCCTAACAATTTAAAAAAATTAGGAGAAATTTACCCTACTCCTGGTTATACAAATGAAGTAATATATTTATACTTTGTTGATGATTTTACTAAAGGAAAGATAAATCCTGATGAAGATGAATTTATAGATATATTAAAAGTTAAAGTTGAGGACTTTATTCAATTAATCCAAGAAAATAAAATAAAGGACTCAAAAACAATCGTTGCATTTTATAAACACTTATTAATAAAATAAAAACTTATTTAATTCTAACTTATTTAAGTTATAAATATTAGGAGAAAAATGAAAACAAAATCAAAAAAAAATAATAGTACGCTTATACAAATTTTATTTGGTATATTACTTGCTTTATCAATGATAGTTTTTAATAATAATATTATATCCAGTGCTAACTCCTCTAATTTAACTATCAATCTACTTGTAACTTTTGTATTTTTCTTTTTCAGTTATCTAATACAAATAATCATTCATGAGTTTGGACATTTAATTTTTGGATTAATTGTAGGATATAAATTCTCTTCTTTCCGTATAGGAAATATTTTGTTCTACAAAGATAAAAACAAAATTAAAATAAAGAGATTCTCCGTTCCTGGTACAGCCGGACAATGTTTATTATATCCTCCTAAAAATAAAACAGGTGCAAACCAAGCAATAATTTATCTACTAGGGGGTTCAATTATAAATATAGTAATTTCTGTAGTTTTAATTATTTTATATATTCAATATAAAGATACTAAATATTTGTCTGAAATTTTATTTTTTACAGGATCAATGGGAATATTTGTTGGGCTACTTAATTTAATACCAATGCGATTAAATCTTGTTAATAATGATGGCTATAGTGCAGTAATGATTAAAAAAAATCCAAAAGCATTAAAAGCCTTTTGGATTCAATTAAATATTAACATGCTTCATAGCAATGGTGAATTTTTAAGAAATATGCCAGATGAATGGTTTTATATTCCAGATGATGATGAGTTAAAAAATTCCCTTACCTCAACAATTGGTTTATTTACCTATAACCGTATGATTGAGAAATTTGAATTTAAAGAGGCATATGAATTATTATTAAAACTAAATAGTGATGAATGTGATATCCCTGGATTACATAAAACCTTATTAACTGCAGATAAAATTTATCTTGAATTAATATTTGGTGAACTTAATCTTGCTAATGATTCATTCAATAACGAATTTAGAAAACAAATGAAAATTATTTCAAGAAGTATATCATGTATTAGAATGGAATATGCATATGCTTTGCTTTATGAAAAAAATAATTTGAAAGCAAATCTTTTAAAAATAAAATTTGATAAATACGCTAAACTATATCCATTTGAAAATGATGTTATTACAGAACGATTATTAGTTGGTGTAGTAGATGATTTAGTAAGAAGAAAAGAAGAGAATAATTATGGCGTTTGATTTTAAAAAAGAATATAAAAATATTTATTTACCAAAAGAACAACCCTGTATAATTGATATACCTTGTATTAAATATCTAATGATTGATGGAACAAAAGATCCAAATAATAACCCTTCTTACCAAGAAGCTATTGAGATTCTATATTCAATTTCTTATACAATTAAGATGAGTAAGAATAGTAATACTTTAATTGATGGATATTTTGATTATGTAGTTGGCCCTCTTGAAGGTCTATGGGGAATAACAAATGATGTTTTAGATTTTGATAATCGTGATAATTGGATCTGGACGTTGATGATTAGAGTTCCTGATTATGTTACTGAAGATGTTTTTAGTTGGGCAATAGAGTATTCTAAAATAAAAAAACCTAATCTAGACTATAGTAGAGTCAGATTAGAAAATTATGTTGAAGGATTATGTGTTCAAGCACTTCATATTGGTCCTTATAGTAGTGAACCTAATACAGTTAATAAAATGCATGAATTTATGGAGAAAATGAATCTAATTGATGATATATATAATGGAAATAGAAAACATCATGAGATATATTTATCTGACCCAAGAAAGACACAGCCTGATAAACTTAAAACTATTTTAAGACATCCAGTAATTAAAAAGTAAAAAAATGGTGCTTTATTAAAAAAGTGTGCAATAATAATATATATATTACTATAAATTTAGAGAAAATTAATAATTAGACTATGTACCAAAAATTGATTGACTTTTAATACAATATAGTGTATAATAATTATGTTATGGAGTGATGCGTTATGAAATGGGCACTTTCTCAATTATTCAAATATAATGGAAAGCCATTTACATTTGAGGCTGAGTATGACTTTAAGAAGTATATCGAAAATATTGATGATATTATTGATATTACTCCTACTAAAGTAACTGGTGTTGGAAAAAATGTAATTGGTGATAGATATTCATTTGATCTACATATAACAACAACTTTAATATTAGAAGATGCTGTAACTTTAGAAGCTTTGGAATTTCCAATTGATCTTGAAGTAACAGAAGAATTTGATACAGAAGATGATGGCGAATGTAATTTAATTGTGAAGAATACAATTGATCTTGAACCAGTAGTTTGGGAAATTGTGTACTTAGAAAAGCCAATGCGCATAACTAAGTCATTATAACAAATCTCGCAAAGGAGTGAACCAATATGGCAATTGTACCTCAAAGAAGAATTGGTAAAACTAGAAAACGTAAACGTCGTACGCATTTCAAGTTAGACTTACCAGGTATTATGACTTGCCCTAATTGTGGAGAAGCTAAGCTTTCTCATACTGTTTGCAAAGCTTGTGGATTCTATGATGGAAAACAAGTTTTAGAAATCAAGGCTAGCCAAGAAGCTGAAGAAGCAGTAGAAGAAAAACCAGCAAAGAAAACTAAAAAAGTTAAAGCTGAGGAAGCAGAAGTAAAAACTACAAAAAAGGCTACAAAAAAGGTTGAAGCAGAAGCTACTGAAAAACCAGTAAAAAAAGCTGCTAAAAAAGCCGAAAAAGCTGAATAATGCTTTTTATTAAAACGCTCTAATAAGTAGCGTTTTTTAATTTGTACTGCCATATTTTTATAAAATATTACAAAATATATATATTTTTTTAAAAACGTAAGAATATTTCTTGCGTTTTTTTTTACGCTGTGTTATACTATAAGTGGGTAAAAGTGGGGAAAAGTGGGAAAGTAGGTGATAAACATGTTTATTGGTGAATATAACTATAACTTAGATGATAAGGGAAGAATATCTTTACCTAATGCTTTTAAAGAAGCACTTGGCGATAAAATAGTAATTGCTAAAGGTTTAGAAACATGTTTATATGTCTATACTATTACCGAATGGGAAAAACTTGTCGATAAAATCACTGACCTGTCTTTTACAAAAAAAAGCAACCGAGAGTTTTCTAGAATGTTCTTATCAGGTGCATACATGAATGAAGTCGATTTAAAAGGTCGAGTAAATATTGATTCAAAATTAATAGACTTTGCAAAACTATCAAAAGAATGTACAATTATTGGTTCCGGAAATCGCATAGAAATTTGGAATAAAAGTATTTGGGATAATTATTATGAAGAACATGAAAAATTATTAGAAGAAATAAGTGAGGAGTTAGATTTATAATGGAACCTTATAAACACATACCTGTTTTATTGAATGAATCAATAGAAGGATTAAATATTAAACCAGCTGGAATATATGTTGACTGTACAATGGGTGGAGCTGGACATTCATCAGAAATTTTAAAAAGACTATCAAATGAAGGTCACCTATATTGTTTTGATCAAGATGATTATGCAATTAATCGCGGTAACATGGTATTAAAACAAATTTCAAATAACTATACAATCATTAAGTCAAATTTTGTAAATATTAAAGAAGAATTAAGTAAACTTGGAATTACAAAAGTTGATGGAATATTATATGATTTAGGAGTTTCTTCATTCCAATTTGATATTGGCGATCGTGGATTTAGTTATAATAAAGATGCTATTCTTGATATGAGAATGGATACAGATCAGTATTTAAGAGCTTATGATATTGTGAATTTCTACACTTATGATGAGTTAAAAAGAATATTTTATACATATGGTGAAGATAAGTTTTCAGCAAACATTGCTAAAAAGATTGTTCAAGAAAGAACTAAAAAACCAATTGAAACAACATTAGAATTAGTTGATGTTATTAAAAGTGCTTTACCAATGTTTGCAAAAAAGAAAGCAGGACATCCTGCAAAAAAAGTTTTCCAAGCATTAAGAATAGCTGTTAACGATGAACTTAATGTATTTGAAAGAAGTATCAAAGATTCACTTACACTTTTAAATGAAAATGGACGAGTTGTTGTAATAACATTCCATTCATTAGAAGACAGAATTTGTAAGAATGTATTCAGAGATGCTGTAAATGTGAAATTACCGAAAGGATTACCAATCAAAGATGCTGATATTATCAGACAATTCCAATTGGTAAACAATAAGGTAATAGTAGCTGAAGATGATGAATTAAATATCAATAATCGTGCCCATAGTGCAAAGTTAAGAATTATTGAAAAAATAGGAGGATAATTATGAGTAATTTTAGACCTTTACCAAGACCTGTAAGTCCAAAACCAATTAAATAATTTTAAAAAATTGGAAAATATTAAAACGAATATTAAAAAGAATTTTGCCAAAAATAATGCTTGTAATGGATAAAACATTACAAGGAGGAAAAATGCATGCTTAGAAAAAAGAATAACGATAATCAAAAGCAAAATTCGACTAGCCAAAGTAATAATAATGTCAACAAACAAGAAATTTATGACTTTAACAGAAATAACAAATTAAATGAAATTTCTGATTATAATGAGGAATATTCTTTAGACATTACAAGTAAAGATATTACGGCTAATAAAGCAAGATCTAATAATAACGCTTCAAGAAACTCTTTACAAGCGCAAAAAAACGCTCAAAAAAGTGAACCTGTTGAATTAGGTCAAGATATGATTAGCACTAGGTTAGAAGGAAAAAACTATCAACCTAAAGATTATCAAAACAAAAAGTAGGCATTAACAAAAAAAATCCCTAAATAGGGATTTTTTTTTATCATATACCTGCATATAATTTGATGGGTGAAGTAATGAAACTAATTAAAAAAAGAATGGCATTGGTACTAAATTTTTTTCTAATTGCCTTTGTAATAATAGTATGTAAAGTAGGATACGTACAGATTGTTAAAGGAACGACATTTATCGAAAGAGCTTATGATTTATGGACGAGGAATATTCCGGTTTCTGGTAGACGCGGTAATATTTATGATCGTAATGGGAAACTAATAGTTGGTAATACTCTTGCTCCAACAGTATCAATTATACCATCACAAATTAAAAATAAAGAAAAAGCAATAAAAACAATATCATCAATTTTAGAAATTGATGAAAGTAAAATAAAAAAACATTTTGAAAAAAAAGTATCTATTGAAATAATTAAACCAGCAGGAAAAAATATCACTTTAGAACAAGCTAAAAAAATTGTTGAAGCAAATATTGATGGAGTATATATGTCAAGTGATGTTGTAAGATTCTACCCATATGATAATTATCTATCCCATGTATTAGGAATAGTTGGAACTGACTTCCAAGGAATAACCGGTATTGAATATATTTATGATGATTATTTAATGGGTAATTTTGGATCTTCAAACATCTTTACAGATGCTCATGGAAATAAGATAGCTGATCTTGATGGATTTTATTCTTCACCATCAAAGGGTGTTGATTTATACCTAACAATTGATATTGACGTTCAAGTAGTCTTAGAAAGGGTATTGGATAATGCATATAGTCAATACACTCCTGAAGAAGTAATTGGTTTAGTAATGAATCCTAAAACATCAGAAATTCTTGCGATGGCTAGTAGACCAAATTTTGATCTAGTAAATTATCAAGAATATGATCAAGAAATATTTAATCGTAATTTACCAATTTGGAAATCTTTTGAACCCGGTTCAACATTTAAATTCCTAACCTTTGCTGCAGGAATAGAAGAAAATGTCTTTTCACCAGATGAAAATTTTTATGACCCTGGTTATGCAGTAGTTGATGGGGTTAGAATTAAAGACTGGAAGGCTGGAGGTCATGGACAACAAACCTTCTGGGAAGTTCTTCAAAATTCTTGTAATCCAGGTTTTATTGAAATTGGTAGTAGATTAGGAAAAGAAAAATTATTTGAGTATATTAAAAAGTTTGGTTTTGGAAAGAAAACAGGTGTTGATTTATTAGGTGAATCAACCGGTATTGTTTTTAATCCGGATAAGATTGGAAATGTTGAAACAGCAACATCAGCTTTTGGGCAAGGAAATTCAGTAACCCCTATCCAACTTGTAAATGCAGCTTCAGCTGCAGTAAATGGTGGAATTTTAAATACTCCCTATATACTTAAAGGTATAGGAATTGAAAATACAGTTATTTTTCAAAAACCAGCAAAAGAAGTTGGTAGGGTGATAAGTGAAGAAACTTCTAAAATAGTAGCAGAAGGATTAGAAAAGGTTGTTGCCTTAGGTACGGGAAGAGGATCTTATATTGAAGGTTACAGGGTCGGTGGCAAAACTGGAACTGCCCAAATTGCAACAAATGGAAATTATGAAGATGGTAAATATATCTTAAGTTTCATGGGGATAGCACCAATGAATGATCCGGAATTAATTGTTTATATTGCAATAACTAAACCGGTCACTTATATCCAATATGGTGGGGTTGTTGTTGCACCTATGGTAAAAGAAGTTCTTCAAGATAGTTTTGTTCTTTTAAACATTAAACCACAAGATGGAGCAATTCCTCTAGATCCTAGACCTTGGGTTGATAAATTTACTTACGTTGTTGAAGACTATGTTGGAAAGAAAACTTCAATGATTAGTTTTAGCCCTCATTATCAAATAAAGATTGTTGGAAGTGGTTCAAAAATAGTTTCTCAATCACCAGCAGCTGGAAGTTACATCTTACAAGATAGTACAGTCTTTTTATATACAGACTAAATCATAACATAATTTATAAAACACATTAATAAAATTATATGGGGTGATAATTTGCGTGTTAATAGATTATTTAATAAAAAATTAAATTATAATCATAAAGTTAATAAACTTTGCAATGATTCAAGAAAGGTAGAATTAAACGACGTCTATTTTGCCATTATTGGAACATCTTATAATGGTGAAGATTATATTAAGGATGCAATAAAAAAAGGAGCAAAAACGATAGTACTTGAAACTTTAATTGATGAAGAGTTCTTAGGAGTAAATATTGTTGTTGTTAAAAGTGTTAGAAAAACGATGGCTGAAGCGTACAAATTATTACACCGTAAATACTTAAAGAAGATGAAGTTTATTGGGGTAACAGGAACTAATGGAAAAACTACAACAACTACCCTTATTTTTAAATACTTAAACTTTATTAATAAAAAAACTTGTTTAATAGGATCTAACGGAATATTTTATAATAATGAATATTATGAAACGATAAATACAACCCCGGATATTGGAATTATTTATGATTCTATAAAGAAAGCATATTTTAAAAAATGTAAATATGTTGTTATGGAAGTAAGTAGTCATGCTATCAAACAACATCGTGTAACTGGAATTGATTTTGACGTAGCCTTATTTACAAATCTAACCCTAGATCACTTAGATTACCATATTGACTTTACAGATTATAAGTATACGAAAGGTTTGTTTTTAAAAGATAATAAAAAAACCGTAATATTAAATAAAGATAGTGAACATTATGATTTTTATAAAGAAATGGTAAATTGTAAATTAGTAACCTATGGTAAAAATTTATCTGATTACTTGATAACTAATATAAATTTAACAGAAGAAAAATCAGAATTTAAACTTCGGTATTTTGATAAATTTATTAATATTTCCTCTAATTTAATTGGTTTATTTAATGTCTATAATCTTACAAGTTTTATTGCCATACTTGACCAATTAAAACTAATAACTAATAAACTTAGTATCTTTTTAAATTCTAAACTTGTTATTCCTGGAAGAATGGAAGAATTAAATTATAAAAACAGGAAAATAATTATTGATTATGCCCATACCCCTGATGGTGTATTTAATGTCTTAAGTTTCTTAAAGGAATTGAAAAGAAAAATAATTCTTGTGGTTGGTTGTGGGGGATCAAGAGATAAAACTAAAAGAACGGTAATTGGACAAATATCAAGTGATAATAGTGATTATGTAATATTCACATCTGATAATCCTCGTGATGAAGATGAAAATGAAATTATTAATCAAATAATTTGTGATATAGAAAAAGATAATTTTGAAGTTATTGTTGATAGGAGATTAGCAATTCAAAAAGCAATTGATATAAGTGAAGAAAATGATATAATTGCTATCCTTGGAAGAGGAAATGAAAAGTTTCAAAAAGTTAAAGGGAAGCTTATTGAACTTAACGATATGGAAATTGTTAAGGAATATGTTGAAGGTAAATAAATGCTATTTGAATTATTTGTTTATTCTTTTGTAATCAGTACATTTCTTTTAGTATTCTTAATTCCATTTTTAAAATTTCTTAAATATGGCCAAAATATTAGAAAAGAGGGACCACAAAAACATTTAAAAAAACAAGGTACTCCAACCATGGGTGGAGTATGCTTTGTTATAACAATACTTTCTATATTTGTTTATTATGGATATAAATATGAAATTAAGAATTTCTTATTATATATTCTCTTACCACTAACTTACTTCGTTATTGGATTACTTGATGATCTATTAATAATTAAGAAGAAGAAGGGTTTAGGAGTATATTCAAAATTGTTCTTACAAATTTTTGTTGCCGCAATTTATGCATATTTAATATATCTATATAAATTTGATACAAAAATATATTTATTTAATAAGGTATTTGACTTAAAATGGGGTTATGGTTTATTTGTTTTATTAATATTCCTAGCCACAACAAATGCTGTTAATTTGAGTGATGGAATAGATGGGCTAGCTAGTGGACTGTCCATAATTTGTTTAATAAGTATTAGTATAATAAGTTTTGTACGTAAAAATTCAGATGTCTTGGTATTCTCACTTATTACAATTTCATCATTAATGGCATTTTTATGTTTTAATAAAAATCCAGCTAAGGTTTTTATGGGTAATACAGGTTCATTATTTTTAGGAGCAGTTATAGCTAATTTAATGATTCTATTAAAACTTGAACTGTATTTAATTATTTTAGGTTTTGTTTTTGTTCTTGAAGCATTGTCAGTAATGATTCAAGTAACATATTTTAAAATAACAAAGGGGAAAAGAATATTTTTGATGACACCAATTCATCATCACTTTGAGTTGAAAGGATATAATGAATGGCAAGTAGATTTCTTATTTTGGTTTATGGCTAGTCTATTTGCAATAATTACATTATTGATGGTTCTATGAAATACTTATTATTAGGTTTAGGAATAAGCAACAAAAGTATTAAAAATTATTTTGATGAAAACAATATTGAATATTTAGTCTATGATGATAATTCATGTAATGTAGAGATAGATTTTAATGAAGTATCATTAATAATAAAAAGCCCGGGTATAGAAAACACTCATCCTTTCTTAAATAAGGGTATTAAGGTAGTAACTGATTTAGAGATGTTTTATCTATTAACAGAAAATAGAAACTTTATTACTGTTACCGGGGCTAATGGGAAAACAACAACTGTTAGTTTAATTAATCATTTAATAGACGATATGGATCTTGCTGGTAATATAGGGTATCCATTATTTGATTTTATGTATTCGAAAAATGATGTAATTATTGAAGCATCAAGCTTTATGCTTGAATATATTGATAAGTTTAGAAGTAAATATAATATTATATTAAATCTTTATAAGACACATTTAGAACATCATCATACTTATGCAAATTATGTTAAGAGTAAACTCAATTTACTTAAAAATATAAAAAAAGATGATTATTTAATATATAATTATGATGATGTATTACTAAGAAGATTAGTAGAAGTATATGATTGTATTAAAATACCAATTTCTATTAAACATCAAGTTGGTTTACATATTAAAGATAATAAGATTATTTATGATGGTAAAGTTATTGAAACAATCAATAATATTAAACTACTTGGAAATCACAATTTAATTAATGTATTATGTGCAATAGCAGTAATTATGAACTACCGTGGTGATTTAAAAAGATTATCTTTATTTTCAGGAGTAAAATATCGATTACAATATGTTGGAATGATTGGTAATGTTAGGGTGTTTAATGATTCAAAATCAACCAATTACAATGCCTTATCCTCTGCAATCAAGTCCTTCAATAACAACATATTACTTATTTGTGGGGGAATGAAAAGAGAAGATAGCTTAAAAAGTTTAGAGAATCTTGAAAAATTAAAAAGAGTATACTGTTATGGAAGCAACCGATTTGAATTTGAAGAATTTTTTAAAGCAAATAATATTGAAGTTTACTCTTTTGAAACCTTAGATGAATTAATAAATAATTTAGATTATAAAAATATTGATGTACTACTTTTTTCACCAGGAAGTGTAAGTTATGATCAATTTGATAATTATATTTATCGAGGAGAAGTTTTTAATAAATTAATTAGTAAATATTTTTAATAAACTTATTAGATATGAGAAAAATAAAATTATCTAATAAGTTTTTTTATTTTGCCTATAAATAAAAATTTGATAAAATTGGAAAAATGTGTTATAATGTATAAGGTGATATTGATGAATATATTGTATGGTGGCGCATTTAATCCGCCAACTCTTGCCCATTTTCAAATTATGAAAACTCTAATAGACAAATTTCCTAATGATAAGATAATAATATTACCATCAGGAAATAAATACAAAGACAGCAAAATTGTTGATTTTTTTCATCGATATCAAATGGTAAAAATATTAGTTGATAAGTTAGATAAAAAAATAGAAATTTCTGATTATGAAAACAAATTAGAAAAATTTTTTGGTACTTATTATACATTGAAGTATTTTAATAATCCCTACTTTGTAATTGGTGCTGATCAATTAAGGGATTTATACACATGGATAAATTTTGAAAATATTGTTAAGGAAAATAATTTTATTGTTTTTCCTAGAGATGGTATTAATATAGAAGAAGTATTAAATAGTAAACATTTAAAAGAATATAAAGATCACTTTTTAATAATTCATTTTGATGAGGTCGATGCATCATCAACTGATTATCGCAAAAATAAAAATGAATTAATAATTGATGAAGATGTATTAGAATATATTAAAAAAAATAGATTGTATGAGGTGTTATAGTGTATTCACAAGGATTTATTAAAGTTGCAGCTGTAAGTCCAAATATTAAAGCTGGTCTTGCAATGAACAACGCTAAAGAAATTTTAAAATTATTAAACGAACTAGAAAAAAATAAAGTTTCAATTTCTGTATTTCCAGAATTGACTATTTGTGGATACTCAATTGGAGATTTAATTTTCCAAGATTATATTCATAGAGATAATTTAAATGCCATTAAGTATATTTTAGATAATAATACATATTCTGGTGTTGCAATAATTGGTTCATTTATCTTAAAAGATGATAAGATTTATAATGTTGCTTATGTGATTCAAAAGAATACTATTTTAGGTATCGTTCCTAAATGGTTCTTACCACATACCCATGAATTTTATGAAAATAGATGGTATGTATCAGGTAAAGATATTTATAATGAAGAAATACAAATCTTTGGTAAAGTAGTTCCATTTGGTCAAATGTTATTTGAATCTAATGATCTAAAAGTTAGATTTGGTGTTGAGGTTTGCCAAGATATGTGGAGTCCAATGTCTCCAAATGAAATTCTTTATAACAATGGTGCCCAAATTATTTTCAATGTTAGTGCTAGCCCTGAAAACATTGGTAAAGGTGATAGTAGAACTAACATTGTGAAAGCAATTAGTTATCGTAATAATGGTGCCTATGTTTATACATCAAATAACTCAAGTGAATCAACAAGTGAAGTAGTATTTTCAAATCATAAATTAATTTATTCTAACGGTGAAAAAATATTTGATGAAAATGAGATAGCTTTTGACTCGGATATAGCAATTGGAGATATTGATTTAGGGGAAATTAATCATAGTAGAATTTCATCTTCATGGGTTAAAAACACAATGGATATGGCTATGGATTTACCTAGACATTACTTTGAATTAAAAGAATCAAGTGATTATCAATTTGAATCAAAAATAAATATTTTGCCATTTGTACCAACAAATGATGAAGATTTACATCGTATTATTGAAATGCAGGCAGCTAGTGTATATAAGAGATTAAAATACATTGGTATTAATAAGGTAGTATTAGGGGTTTCAGGCGGACTAGATTCAACTTTGGCCCTATTATCTTTAAATTATATGATGGAAAAATATAACTTAAATAAAAAAGATATTATTGCTGTTACTTTACCAACCAAAAATACCAGTTCAACAACCTTTACAAATGCCATTGATTTAATTAAATTTGTTGGTGGAACCCATATTAATATTGAAATTGATAATGATGTAAAGAAACAACTTGAAACAATAGGTCATGATTTAGTTACAAAAGATGTAACTTATGAAAATGTTCAAGCTCGTTTTAGAACATATACATTAATGAATCTTGCTAATTTACATGGTGGAATTGTTATTGGGACATCAGATATGAGTGAGGTAGCATTAGGTTGGTCAACATTTAATGGTGACCAAATGGCAATGTATGGAATGAATTCAGGTATTCCAAAAACTGCAGTAAAAGCTTTAGTTGGTTATTATAAAAAATTATATCCTGAGATTTATGAAACTCTTGATTCAATTATTGGAACCCCAATCTCACCGGAACTTACTGGTAATGATCAAGCAACAGAAGATATAATTGGTAAATATGAAATCAATGATTTTATCTTATATCGCTTCCTTGCAAATGGTGATTCTGAAAATAGAATTATATACTTATTAAATAAATTTATGAATTTATCAGTTGATGAAGCAACTAAATATGTAAAGAACTTCTTTGATCGTTTCTTAAAACAACAATTTAAGAGACTTACTATGCCTGAAGGCGTTAAAATATTTAAAGTTGGTTTATCACCTAGAACTGAATTTAGAATTAATGGAGATTTATATAAGTAAAACCTATATAGTATTTTAATATAATGTTATAATATAATCAAAATTCCTGAGTTCGTTTTAAATACAACTAGACTTAACTAATTATTATAAGGCCATCTTAAGATGGCCTTTTATTTATAAATTGTAATTTCTTATTTGATCGTTTAATCCCATATATTTTATATAAAAGATAATTATAAATATAAAATACACAATAATTATATAATTTATTGATGATTTACTTATTTAAAATAATAAAACTTATATAAAAAAAATTATATAAATAAATATTTTTTTGGTCAAATTATGTATGTAAGAATGATTGTTTATCATATTATAAAATAGGATTT
The DNA here is from genome assembly GCA_023410025.1 of Bacillota bacterium. Classification (GTDB taxonomy): domain Bacteria; phylum Bacillota_I; class Bacilli_A; order ML615J-28; family CAG-698; genus JAEYQM01. The sequence continues at coordinate 28,354 of JAEYQM010000090.1, read as the reverse complement.
GAATTAATGAGGTGAAAAATGAAAAGTTTATTTTTAGTATTTCTATTTATAATAGTTTTTGTAATCTTAGGCTCATTTGAATATGGAAATTCTCACTTAGCAAATTTAAATAATAATTAACTTGTAAATTTATTATAAAACCTATTGACATATTTTTTAATAATGATATAATTAAGTTACAAAACACCTAAGATCGCTTTATACATTACTACTTAGGAATATTACGCTACTGATTTTTAAAAAGGCTATCTTTGTGAAGGGCCTTTTTTGCATGAAAATACACAATTGTGTATATATTTATTTAATAATAATCATATTATATAATGAAGAGAGGGTAGAATATGAGAAAATTATTATTAGTGCTATTATTAGTATTGTCATTTGTTTTAGTTGGCTGCGTTAATAATTCTCTAGACAAAAATATTGAGCCAGTAAAAGATGAAACAGACAACATCATTGATGATGAAAATCAAACTCCTGTTGTGGATCTTGAAAAAGATTTAGTAATAACCGAGTTTACAGATGATGTAAAATTACAATTAAAACTTGATTACTTAGAATTTTATTTTCCAAACGTAGAAAAATTGGCTGAGAAAGTTAAAATAATTGGTTTTTATGGAGTATATAATAATTGCGTTGCTGTAATGGTTGAATGTGATTATGAGGGCTATTTCACATGGATGTTTGTTGAGAAAGTTGGAGAAGAATCTTTTTCTTACAATAATACAAACTGCATTTTAATTTATAGAAATCATAATTTTTATCGTTTATATGATGCTTATAACAATGGATGGATCTCTGATGGTGAGGTTAAATCAATTAAATATTTATATAGTCCAGTAGTATTAAACTAAATGTTTTAAATATATATTGATAAAGTAGTTTTTCAATTAATTAAATATAAATAAAGGTGGGTGTTAATATGAAAAAAAGTTTATTTTTAATCTTATTATTAATGTCTCTAATATTAGTAGGCTGTTCAAAAGATAATAGTATTAAAGATGATAATCAATTAATAAAAGATAATAGAAATGTCATTATTGTTGATGAGAATCAGCCTGATGAAGAACTTCCAATAGAAAAGCCAGAAGAAATTGATTATTCAAACTATAACAATAAATTAGAGTTACATTTAAAAGAATGTTATATTAAAAAATATAACCCATATTCAGAAAACCAAGATCCTAATAGTGTTGTAATTTTCTATGTTAATGGAATTTATAATAACAGTGTTGTTGCTTTAATTTGTCCATTTACTACATTTAGACCTTTGGAAACTATTGTAGAAATTGATGGTGTAAGTTTTAATTATTCTTCATCTTTGCAATTATCTGTTTTTAATAATTCTGAATTTTATTCAATCGAAGAAGCTTTTGAAAAAGGAATTTTAAGTCATGATGATTTAGTGAATATTGCTTCAAAGCAATTAAACTATTTAAAAAACAAATAAATATAATCTATTACTTATAATATCTATTTATTAAAATTGATAAATAAAGAATAATTATAAATGTAGTTATTCTTTTTTGTTTTGATTTTGAATAGAGAAATTTTTTAAATAAAATACTTATTTTTTGTAATTGTAATATGTTATGGATATAATAAATAAAGGATAAATTTAATATTTATAAAAAATGTTGCAAAAATTGTTATTTTAGGATATAATATAAAAAACGATGAATAGGAAGAGTAATTATTACTAGGATTTTAGAGAGAGGCAGTTTGGTGAAATGTCTTATATGGTAATTTTGAAGGTAGCCTTGGAGTTGATTATGTGAAAGAAATGATAGCATAATCCGTAACTTTGCGTTAAAAGTAATGAAGTGCACTATGTTTTTATATAGTGAATTAAGGTGGTACCGCGAATTTTCGTCCTTAAGAGTTTTACTCTTAAGGATTTTTTATATGAAAGGATGATTTTATGAAACTAAAGGATTTATCAACAAAATATGATTTTAAGCTTGTTGAGGAAGGAAAGTATAGTAAATGGGTTGAAGCTGGTTACTTCACGGCTGGTGATAATTCAAAATCACCATATACAGTTGTTATTCCTCCTCCAAACATTACAGGTAAATTACATTTAGGTCATGCACTAGATAATACATTACAAGATATCATTGTAAGAAGAAAAAGAATGATGGGCTTTGACACTTTATATTTACCAGGAATGGATCATGCAAGTATTGCAACCCAAGCAAAAGTTGAAGCAAAACTTCGAGAACAAGGAATCTCTCGTTATGATTTAGGGAGGGAAAAGTTCCTAGAAGTATCATGGCAATGGAAAGAAGAATATTCAAATCATATTCGAAAACAATGGTCATTACTTGGTTTAAGCTTAGACTATACACGTGAAAGATTTACACTTGATGAAGGATTAAATAGAGCCGTAAATGAAGTGTTTGTAAAGATGTATAATGAAGGTTTAATCTATCGTGGTGAAAGAATTATTAACTGGGATGTTCAAAGTAGAACCGCTCTTTCAAATATTGAAGTAGAATACAAAGATATAGAAGGTGCATTCTATCATTTTATTTATCCATTTGTTGATGGAAATGGTGGATTACAAATAGCAACAACAAGACCAGAAACAATGTTTGGTGATACAGCTATTATGGTTCATCCACAAGACTTGCGATATAAAGATTTTATTGGTAAAGAAGTTTATATTCCAGGAACAAATAGAAAAATACCAGTTATCGCTGATGAATATGTAGATAAAGAATTCGGAACAGGTGTTGTTAAGGTAACTCCAGCTCATGATCCAAATGACTTTGAAGTAGGAAATAGACATAATCTTGAAAGACTTCTTTGTATGGAAGATGATGGAATTATGAATGATTTAGCTGGAAAATATAAGGGAATGGATCGCTTCTCATGCCGCAAACAACTAGTTGAAGATTTAAAAGAAGTAGGATTATGTGTTAAGATTGAAAAAATGATTCACTCAGTAGGACATTCTGAAAGAACAGGTGTTGTTGTTGAACCTAGACTTTCAAAACAATGGTTTGTTAAGATGCAACCTCTTGCTGATGAATTAATAAAAATGCAAGATTCAGAAGAAAAAATTAATTTTATTCCTCAAAGATTTGAAAATATCTTTATGAACTGGTTAACTAATATTCAAGATTGGTGCATTTCTCGTCAATTATGGTGGGGTCATAGAATTCCAGCATGGTATAGAGGAGAAGAGGTTTATGTAGGTTTAACTGCTCCAAAAGGAGATGGTTGGTTACAAGATGAAGATGCCTTAGACACATGGTTTTCAAGTGCTTTATGGCCATTCTCAACTTTAGGTTGGCCTGATAAAACTTTAGACTTAGAAAAATATTTTCCAACTGATACACTTGTAACTGGTTATGACATTATATTCTTCTGGGTAGCAAGAATGGCATTCCAATCAAAATACTTAACGGGAAAACGTCCATTTAAAGATGTATTAATTCATGGTATTATTCGTGATGAATTGGGTAGAAAAGTAAGTAAATCATTAGGTAATGGTGCAGATATGGTTGAGGTAATTAATCAATTCGGTTGTGATAGCTTACGTTATACATTAACTACTTCAGGTGCCCCTGGGCAAGATATTCGTTTCTCTGGAAGTAAAATGGAAGCAAGTTGGAACTTTATTAATAAGATTTGGAATATTTCTCGTTATATTGGAATTAATCTAGATAGTAATAATTATCAAAATGAACCAATTAAAGTTCAATTATTAAATACAGTAGATAAATGGATTTTAAATCAATTAAATGAATTAATTATTGATGTTGATAGAAACTACGAAAAATATGAATTTGGTGAAGTTGCTAAATCTTTATATAAATTTGTATGGGATGATTTTGCTTCATGGTATCTAGAAATGACTAAAGTTGTATTTAGTAGTGAAGATCAAGATTTAAAAACTAATACATGTGCTGTATTAAATTATGTATTAAAAGCAATCTTAAAATTATTACACCCTTTCATTCCATTTGCTACTGAAGAAATTTATCAAAAATTTAATGATGAAAGCATTACAATTAGTTCTTGGCCTGTGTATGTTTTAGAATATAATTTTAAAGATGCCAATAATATTGAAATGATTTATGATATTATTACTTCAATTAGGAATACAAGAGCATTAAAGAATGTTCCAAATTCTAAACCAATTGATTTAATATTACAAATTCATGATGAAAAATTATATGAATTTGTTGAAAATCATTCAAATTATTTAAAGAAATTTGTTAACTATAATACTTTATCAATTATTACAGAAGATATAGACACTACAAAATCAGTAGTTTCTGTATTAAATAATGTTACAGTTATTTTACCTATGAGTAGTTTAGTTGATATTGAAGAAGAGAAGAAAAAATTAAATTCTGATAAAGAGAAAATGCAAGCAGAAATTAAGAGATGTGAGGGAATGCTAAACAACCCTAACTTCACTTCAAAAGCTCCACAAGCAAAGATTGACGAAGAAAATCGTAAATTAAACGAATATAAGTCGAGACTTGAAGAAATAAATAAATTATTATCAGAATTATAATTTCTTCGACAAATTTCCCGAAATTATGAGATAACAAATATATATAATATTGTTAAATAAGGATGGAATTATGATAAAAAACCATATTAACCCAAGAAAATATCGATTGATGCTTGTTGATGACGAAATGACAATTAGATTCATTACTAAAGCAAGCTTAGAAAAATTCGGATTTGAAGTTGTTGATTTTGAAAGTCCAGTTGAAGCAATTAGTTATTACAGAAATGAATATAGTAATATTGATTTTGTTATATTGGATATGTTTATGCCGGAAATGAATGGTGATGAAGTTTTTTATCAACTTCTTAATATTAATCCATTTATGGTGTCAATTGTCTTATCGGGTTACGATAATGTTGAAGAAATTTACAAGTATTTATTAGATCATGGATTAAAAGATTTCTTAAAAAAACCTATTAATCCTGATGTCTTATGTAGCGAGATAGTTCGTATCATAAATGAGAATATGACTGTTGATGTTAATAAGGGATTATCGATGCTTGTTAATAATGAATCAACTTATATTAGACTATTAAAAATTTATCAAGAACAATACAATGATTTAAATGCAAAATTTAAAGATTGTTTAGTGAATGATGATTTAATGGGTATTGATAATATTATTCATAAAATTAAAGGAATTTCACTTAATTTAGGTGGAAATGATCTATACATTTATTCATCTGATTTGCATCAAAAATTTAGAAAGAATGAAGTAGAAATTCACGATATATTTAGATTTGTGAAATATCACAATATATTTGTAAAGGACATAGAAAGAGTGTTGGATGCACAAAGTGTATGAAAATTTTAATGATTTAAGAACGTTTATTGAATTACAAAAAAGAAGTGAAAAAAAACAAAATTTAAGTTATATGTATTCACTATGTGATTTTTTTGGGAATCCTCAAAAAGAATTTAAATCAATCCATGTTGGGGGAACAAATGGAAAAGGATCAACTGTAACATTTATAAAATCAATACTACTAAGTGAAGGTTATAATGTTGGGACTTATATTTCACCTTATGTTGTTTGTTTTAATGAAAGAATCACTTTAAATGATGAATATATAAGCAATGAAGATTTTATTTACTATGGTAATTTAGTTGTAGGATCATTTGGGGAACTTGAAAAAAAGGGCCTTAGAACCCCTTCCTTTTTTGAAATAATGACATTGATCGCATTTTTATACTTTAGAGATAAAAAAGTTGATTTTGCTGTTATTGAAGTAGGAATTGGTGGAACACTTGATGCAACAAATGTAATTGATCCAATTGCATCAGTTGTTGCTAGCGTTTCTTATGACCATATGGATATTTTAGGTTCAACATTACCAGAAATATGGTCAAATAAATTAGGGATTGCAAAACCATTTAGACCATTTATAACTTTCAATAATCCTGAATTTAATGATCAAATTAAAGAACATTGTAAACAAGTTAATGCAAAATTAATTAGACCAAATAAAAATGATATTCAAATTGCTTCATTTGAAAAAGGTTTAACAACTTTCCAATATTTAAACTATGAAGATTTAAAAATTAGATTAATGGGTAAACACCAAGTTGAAAATGCCGTTCTTGCCATCTCAGTAATCCAAGAAATATCAAAATCTTATCAAATTTCTTTAAAAGCAATTTATCAGGGCTTATATAAAGCTTTTTGGCCAGGTCGACTTGAAATTTTAAGTGATGATCCATTAATAATAATTGATGGTGCTCATAATATTGATGGAATTACAAGATTAAATGAATTTATTAACACAATTAATGATAAAAAAATTAGACTTATCTTTGCCGTTTCTAGCAATAAAGAAAAGGATAAAATGATTGAATTAATTGAACAATCTGTAGATGAAATTATTTTTACTCATTTCATGTATAAGAGAAGTGATGAATCAATTAATTTATTTAAATTAAGTAAACATAAAAACAAGAGTATTGATGATGATTTAAATAATATTATTGAACTTGTTAGAAGTGATAAAGAAAAAATAACAATATTCTGTGGAAGTTTATTCTTCATAAGTGAAGTTAGAACACATTTTAAATAAGATTTATTAGAACTAAAAAAATATTTTTTTAGTTCTTTTTTTATGACAAAATTTTTATGTTTCATTTCTATAATAGTACTAGAGGTGTAAATATGAAAAGAAGAGAAATAGATTATTTTGGTATAGTAATAGGGTTAGTTATAGGGGCTTTATTTGGATATTTTTTAAGTTTGAAAATTAATTATGAAAATACTGATGTAGTTAATGGTGATGGACAAGAAGGTAATGTCTATTTATTACAAATAATAAAAAGTGATAACATAAATTCTATTAATTCAACATTATCAACTGTTGATTTTAATTATGAGATAATTGAAGATAATAAAATGTTTTATGTTTATACAGCTATTAGTTTAAAAAAGGAAGAACTAGAAAATAAAAAAGACGAATATACTAATTATGGATTTAATCCAGTTATTAGAAGTGAATATATTATTGATTGGTCTGACAAATTTGCCAATTCTCAAGATAAAAAAACTTTTTATAATGAAGCAATAAATAATTTGTTTAATAGCTTAAATAATAAAACCATTATAATAAGTGAAAAATATTATGATGAACCAATAGATTTTGAAGTTTTTTCTAATCTTACTATTCTTCAAGCAATAAAAAATCAAAAAATAAAAGAACAAATAGAATTAGAATTGTTTCATCAATTATTTAAAAAGTTGACCTAGTAAAATTATTTATTTCCTTTAATATATAATTGGGTGATTATATGCGTTATCAATTTAGAGAAATACCAATTATGGAAAGGCCAAGGGAAAGATTAATATCACGAGGAGCTTCATCATTAGCTGATTATGAATTACTTGCAATTTTGCTTAGGACTGGAACAAAAAACCAATCAGTAATTGAAGTTGCTAAAAATTTAAGACATAGTTTTGAAACATTGGGAGATTTAAATGATATTACTTATAATGAGTTAATAAAAATTAATGGAATTGGACAAGCCAAAGCAATTGAACTTTTAGCGGCAATTGAACTAGGAAGAAGAATAGCAAATCCTATAATTCTAAACAATATTATTCAAACTCCTAAAGATGCTTTTAATTATTTAAAAATCAAAATGCAATATTTACATCAAGAAACATTAATGGCAGTTTTTTTGAATGTAAAAAATGAAGTTATTGCTGATAAGATTATTAGTATTGGTACTTTAGATAAAACTATATTTCATCCTCGAGATATTTTAAAATGGGCTTTAAAATATTCTTGTTATGGATTTATAATTAGTCATAATCATCCAAGTGGCGACCCTACACCGAGTAGTGCAGATAGACAAATGACAGAAGCTCTAATTGAATCAGCGAAAACTATGGGAGTTGTTTTTATAGATCATGTTATTATTGGCAAAAATAAGTATTATAGTTTTATAGAAAATAAAATTAAAGAATAAATAATTTACTATATTCATATATTTAATTGGTGATGATATGAATATAGTTGATCGATTTTTATATAAATTATTAATAATGACTTTTTTATTATTTGCAGTCGTTGGACTAGATTATTTAAATGTAATAAAATTGGAAGATTTAAAAAATGAAATGAGCACTAATATTAACTTTTTACGAATTGCACAAAAATTAAATGGTGGCGCGAAAATAATATTTATTGATACTGAAGATGTAACATCTGTAAGTGGTGGATTACATAAAATTGAAAAAATTGAAAACGGAAAAAGATATATTATCGATAATTATGAAGGAGTAGAATGTCAACAATTAGGTACAGTAGTAGATATAAAAGATAATGTTATATCTATTTTAGGAACTGATAATGTTGTTTATGTTTATAAAAATTTAATTTCAGTTGATGTAAACTTGTATCAAGTTGTTAGAAAAAATCAGATAATTGGAAGAGCTACAGAGAAGAATAATGTAAATTATTTTGATTTATATTGTATTAAAGAAAATAAGTATATAAATGTCGAATGATGAAAATTGGTTATTCAATTTATATCCTTTTTATCTTTTCATTGTTTACTAGGCAAATCGATTATTTTTTAATCTTTTTTGGCTCAATTATTTGTCATGAATTAGGACACGCATTCTTTATAAAAATATTTAATCAAGAGTTTATTTCCTTGGAATTAAACTTTTTTGGTGGTAGAATTGATTGTGTATTAAGTTCAAGTAAATTTAAAACATTTATTATTTATTCTGGGGGAATAATAGTAAATATAATTATATGTCTATTATCAAATAATTTTGGAAAGTATTCAAAATTTATTTATGATTATAATATGTTAATGGTTTTATTTAATTTATTACCAATTTATCCATTAGATGGATTTAGAATGTTTAGTTTATTTTTCGAAAGCAAAACTAAACTTATAATTTCCATTTTCTTTTCTATTGGATTATTCATAGTAGGAATATATATTAAGTCACTATTGATTATTATTATTGATGCTTATTTAATAATTTTAAATTACCGTTATTTTAAAAATTATGATTTAAGTTACATGATGAAATTAATAAATGCTATGTCTTAAATTAAAATTATGCTATAATATTAACAGAGGTTAAGTATGTACGTAGAAATAAACAAAGAATTATATTCTGTAATCTTTATAAAAAAGAAAGTTAAAAGAACATTCCTAAAATTAAATAGAAATAAAGAAATAATTATTACTTCACCACTAAAACTATCAAATAGTGAAATTGATAGAATTATTGAAGTTAATAAGGATTGGATTATAAAACAATTAAGTAAAGTAAATAATATTAAACTTGAAGATAATCAATTTATGTTATTTGGAAAGGTTTATAATCTAATTAATTCTATTGATTTTATAAATAATTATAAGATTATTGAAGATAATATTTATATCAATGGAAATGGGTTAAATAAACTAATTAATGAAGCTAATAAGGTTTTGATAGATACTTTTTATGATTTGGTAAAAATGTATAACTTAAATTTTGTTCCTGATTTAAAATTACGTTCGATGAAATCTAAGTGGGGTGTTTGTCACTATACAAAGAGTAAGGTTGTATTAAATAGAATATTAATTCATTTACCAATTGATTTTGTTAAGTATATTATTCATCATGAGTTAACACATTTTTTTGTTCCTAATCACTCGAAGGTTTTTTACCTAGAACTTACTAAAAAGTTTCCTGATCACCGTTACTATCAAAAAGAAATAAAAAAATATGCATTTTTATTAGATAAATAAAATCGACACACAAATGTGTCGATATTCTTTTTTTAATTTTCGACTTTTTTTAATATGTTGAAAAAAATGAAAATAATTAGTAAAATTATAGTGGTGTACTGGAAAATTTTAACAAAATATAGTGTGGCGATTAAAATAGGAGGGGGAAACTATTAGTATTTATTCATTGCAGTATGATATTAGTCTTAGTAATATACATGCCCTTTTTGATAAAAGAAAACTCGAAGAAAAACATGTAGTGTATTCTTTACATTCGGCGACATTAAAAAACGAAAGATTGAAAGCCAATTTAACATTGAATGAAATTACTGAAGGTATTTGCTCAAAAAGCTATTTATCAAAAATTGAAAACAATTTATTAGCTCCTGATAAATTTGTCATGAAGAAATTATTTGAAAGAGTAAATATAAACTATGATAGACTTTTAAAAATAAATAAATATGGAAATTTACATGAAATAGTTAATTTTTATTTGTTTAATCAAAAATTAAAAATAAAAGAAGTTTTTGATCAATTGAATAAAGACTATTTTATAACAAGGGAAGCATTAATCAAACTAATCTATTATTTATCAATAGACAGTTTGGATGATTTTAGTCGTGAAGTAGGATTTGTTGATGAAGTTAAAGGATCCCTGAGTGATTATGAATTGATGGTTCTAATGTTCGCTATAATTGAATTTTATATAAAAACATACCAGTTTCAAAACGCCAAAAAATACTTATTAATTATTGATAAAGTAAATATTGAAGATGAAGGATTAAGAGTCCTATTTGAACATCAACATTTTGTCGTTGCTTGTAATTTAAATAATCATGCAGACATTTTTAAATATTATAATTGTTTAAATAATAGTAATTTTTATCCAATGTTTAGAAAATATAATAATAAATTATTGTATACTTATACAGAATTTGATCCTAATGATTCATTAAAAATTTTAGAAGATATGAATATGGATATTATTCTTGAAACACATTTAGAAGATTATTATTATGCTAAGTGCATTGTTTTATCTAAATTATATAGATATGAAGATATGGTAAAATGTATTTTAGATAATCAATTAAACTCTCCACAATTTATTGCCTTGCTTGGATATGGTGTAAGTTGTTTAATGAAAATAGAACGAAATATAGATCAAATTGATCATTATAAAAAAACATTTTTAAATTATTACCAAAATGATAACTTTTCTAAAAAAGATGCTATACATAAAGGATTTATTAAGCTTATGGCAATGGAAATAGAAAATAATAACGCATATGAAATTATAGATTATTTAAAAAGTTACATAAATATTCGAAATATTACTCATCATCATCATTTATATACAAATTATTATAGATGTAAATATTATAAGTTATTAGGTGAGTCATCAAGATATAAAGAAGTGTATTTATTTTTGTTTGATGAATTCAATAACACTCATGACTTGAAATTTGTATAAAACTAGAGTATAATATAATATCTAGGAAATAAAGAGGATAATTATGAAGTCTAATCTATCAAACTTTAATAAATTAACTGATAATATAATTGTTAAAGAAATAAAGAATTTTGCTTTTGAAAACAAAGTACCAATCATTAGTGATGATGGATTATCGTTTTTACTGCAAATGATTAGGGTTTCAAAAAGTACAAGAATTTTAGAGATTGGTTCAGCAATCGGCTACAGTGCCATTAATATGGCACTTTTAAACAGTCAAATAAATGTTGATACAATTGAAAAAAACGAGAAAATGTATAATTTGGCAAGAGAAAATATAAACAGAATGAACTTAAATGAACAAGTTAGAATTTTCTTAGATGATGCTTTAGAAATAGATTTAAATAAATTAAGAAATGATTATGATCTTATATTTATTGATGCAGCTAAAGCACAATATATAAAATTCTTTGAAAGATTTTCAACATTACTTAACAAATCTGGAATTATTATCTCTGATAATTTACAATTCCATGGATTGGTAAATAGTGATGAAGTTATAGAAAGTCGCAATTTACGAGCTTTAGTTCGTAAAATTAATAATTATAATGTTTGGTTAAGTGAGAATACTAAATATCACACTTTATTTCTAGAAATCGGAGATGGGATGGCGTTGAGTAAGAAAAATGAGATTGATTGCGGAAATTAACCAGATAAATAATCTTAATAAATATAACTTAGACGGAATCATTTTTAGTTATTTGAAGTTTTCAACTATTTCAAATACCAAATTTGATTTTGAGGATATAAATAAAATAGTTAAATATTGCCATGAAAATAATAAAAAGGCTATATTAAAAGTGGATAAAATAATAGAGGAAAATGAAGTGGATGAACTAAATGAGTTTCTGAACTCGGTTCATCCTCTTAATATTGACTATTATTTATTTACTGATATGGCAATAATGAATTATTTTCTTGAAAAAAATGAAAATGAAAAATTAATTTATTCTCCTAAAACTTTAAATTGTAGTTATAATGATGTAATATTCTATAAAGAATTAGGAGTTAAAGTGGTTTTATCGAATGAATTGCCACTTGAAAACATTAAAAAAATTAGTACTTTAGATAATGTTGTTATTGATTGTTATGGACATTCAAACATCTTTTATTCAAAACGTAAACTATTGAGTTTATATAAAGATTTTAAAGGATTTAGTTCTAAAGTAACTGATGAACTATTATTCATTAGAGAAGAAACAAGAAATAATAAATATCCAATTTTTGAAAATGAAAATGGAACATTTATTTTTACAGATTATAAATATCTATTCTATAAAGAAATAAATGAATTACCCGCTTCAACAATCTATAAAATTGAAAGTTTATTTATTGATGATAACAAGCTTTTAGATATAATTAATATATATCAAGAAGCAATCAATAGTTTTGCTACTGATGAGGGTCTAAGTAAATTAGTTGAAATTGATAATAATATTGGAACTAGCTTCTTATATAAAAAATTAAATATATTAAAGGAGAATGAAAATGAATAAAATTGAATTACTTTCTCCTGCAGGGAACTTAGATAAATTAAAAATAGCCGTTTTATATGGTGCCGATGCTGTGTTTATTGGTGGTAAGAAATTTAGTTTACGAGCACGTGCAAGTAACTTTGATCTAGATGCAATTAAAGAAGCATGCGAATTTGCTAAAAAATATGGTTCTAAAGTATATGTTACTATGAATATAATTCCACAAGAAGAAGATTATGATGGCTTAGTTGAATACTTGCAATATTTGGAAAGTGTTGGCGTAAGTGCAATAATTGCTTCAAGTATGCATATAATTAAGACAGCATTAGAAGTAACAAAAAATATGGAAGTACATTTAAGTACACAGTTATCAATTACCAATAGTCAAGCATGTAATTATTATGAAAAACTTGGTATTGATCGTATTGTTCTAGGACGTGAAGTCAGTCTAAAGCAAATGGAAGATTTACGAAAAAGAACTAATACCGATCTTGAAGTATTTATTCATGGTGGGATGTGTTCTAGTTTTTCTGGAAGATGTATGTTAAGTAATCATTTTGTGAATAGAGATGCAAATCGTGGTGGTTGTGCTCACTCTTGTCGTTGGAACTATAATCTATATAAAGATAATGAAACACTAAATCAGGATGGATATTTCAATTTTGGTTCTAGAGATTTATATGCTTTAAGAGCAGTTCCAGAGATGATTAGAATGGGAATTAATTCTTTAAAAATTGAAGGAAGAATGAAATCAGAATATTATATTGCAACAGTAGTTAGAACATATCGTATGTTAATTGATGACTACTATGCTGGTAATGAAATTAATTTTGATTTTTATACTGAAGAATTAAAAAAAGCAGAAAATCGTTTAGCTTCAACTGGTTTCTTATATGGTGATGTAACCGTAAAGGAACAATTATATGAACGTGATGAACATCCAACAAAAGAATTTGTTGGGGTTGTTTTAGGTTATGAAAATGGTATTGCTAAGATAGAACAAAGAAATTACTTTGAAGTCGGTGATGAAATAGAATTTTTTGGACCACAATTAAGTAATAAGGTAGTTAAGGTTCTTCAAATCAAAGATGTTGATGGTAATAACATCGAAGCAGCAAGACATCCTAAGATGATTATTTATATAGAAGTGCCATTTGAAGTTAACGAAAAAGATATGTTACGATTAGTAATTAAAAAGTGAGACTAAAACCTTGCTTTTTAATGTTTAAGAGAGTATAATTATATTTAAAAATAGGAGGCTGTACACATGAATGGCAAACATCAACTAACTCAAGCTGGATTAGACGAGTTAAAAAAAGAGCTTGATAAACTAAAAAATGTCGATAGAATTCATAATATTGAAGCATTAAAAGAAGCTCGAGCTCAAGGAGATTTATCAGAAAATGCTGATTATGATTCTGCTCGTGATGAACAAGCTCGTATTGAAAATCGCATTAAAGAAATTGAAAATATTATAAATAATCACGTCTTAATTAATGCAAGTTCTAACTCAACTAATATTGGTAAAACAATCGTTGTAGATTTTGAAAATAAGAAAGTTACTAGAGAACTTACATTAGTAGGAAGCCTTGAAGCAGATCCAGTACAAAATAAAATTTCCAACGAATCTCCATTGGGTCAAGCAATTTTAAAGGCTAAAATTGGAGATAGAGTTTTAGTTAAAACAGAAATGAATGAATTCTACATTAATATTATCGATATTAGATAATACAAATAAAAACTGCATAGCAGTTTTTATTTTTAGAAATGTACTTTTATGATTGTATTTATATGTAATTTGTGGTAAAATATTTATAGTTTATAGGAGGGTATTATGAAATTTATACCAAGTTTAGATCAAAATTTTAAACCAGCTGTATTAGAAGTAAAGAACTTCATTGCAAAGGTTGAAAATAGTGAATTCAAGACAGAAGTAGTAATTTGTGTTGAACGTTCTAAGGGATACAATTTTACTTACAAAATTCCTGCATTTAAGGATAATACAGGACATGATGATGAAAATTATTTCATAATCGAAAGACTAATCAAATCATTCTTATGGATGGTGGGTGGATATAAAGTTTATATCGCCGGTAGTAAAGAAATTGCTAAGAGAGTAAAAGAAGCTTACTCTTCAACAGGTGCTAGAAAATTTGATGCTGAATTTATGGGCAGAGTTTATGAAGCTAAGTTTGAAGTTATAGCTTGTGAATATAACCAAATCCCTGCACCTTCATATCCAGATATTAAAATGGAAAATAGTTTAAATGGAAATAGAATTGGATTTGATGCTGGAGGTAGTGACAGAAAAGTTAGTGCCGTAGTTGACGGGGAAGTTTTATTTAGTGATGAAGTTGTTTGGTTCCCTAAAATTAACGCAGATCCTCAATATCATCGTGATGGTATTTTAGATTCAATGAAAACTGCTGCATCATATATGCCAAAAGTAGATGCTATTGGTGTATCAACAGCTGGTATTGTTGTTGATAATAGAATCATGGTTGCTTCATTATTCATTAAAGTTCCAGAAGAAGAATTTGATAGCAAAGTTAAAAATATATATATTGACATTGCTAAGGAATTTGGAGATGTTCCACTTGTTGTTGCAAATGATGGGGACGTTACTGCTTTAGCTGGTGCAATGGAATTAAATGATGACAAAGTATTAGGAATCGCTATGGGTACTAGTGAGGCCGGAGGATATATTGGCGAAGGTGGAAAGTTATTAGGTTGGCTTAACGAATTAGCATTTGCTCCAGTTGACTTCAATACAGATGCTATGGTTGATGAATGGAGTGGTGATTACGGTTGTGGAGTTAAATATTTCTCACAAGATAGCGTAATCAAACTTGCTGAATACGGAGGAATTAAGTTAGACGAAAATTTCTCACCTGCTAAGAAATTATCATATATTCAAGATTTAAATAATGCAGGTGATCCTGTTGCAAATGAAATATTTGAAAATATTGGTATTTATTTAGGTTATACACTTGCTTACTATGCAATGTTCTATGATATTAAACATGTATTATTATTAGGACGTGTAATGAGTGGTAAAGGTGGAAATACAATTCTTGCTAAAGCTAGAGAAGTATTATATAATGAATTTTTAGATTTATCTAACATGATATTACATTTACCAGATGAATCAAATCGTCGTGTTGGTCAATCGATTGCAGCTGCAAGTTTACCGAGTGTAAAATAATATGGTTTTTACTCAAAAGGCCTATAATAACAAATTAACACTTGTTGAAACGCAAATTGCAATAAAAATTGTTAAAGACACATTTGAAAAGAAACTGAGTGAAAATCTAAATTTAATAAGAGTATCTGCTCCACTATTTGTAGACCCTATAACAGGATTAAATGACAATTTAAATGGAATTGAAAAACCTGTAAGTTTTAATCTTACTAAGTATGATAAAAAAGTTGAAATTGTTCAATCACTTGCAAAGTGGAAAAGAAATGCTTTAAAAGAATATGGATTTACTAATGGCTTTGGTCTTTATACAGATATGAATGCAATTAGACCGGATGAGGAAATTGATAATATCCATTCTGTTTATGTTGATCAGTGGGACTGGGAAAGAGTCATCAGTTCAAATGATAGAAATATAGATTTCTTAAAAAGTATAGTTATATTAATTGTAAAGAGTTTATCACAAACAAATGACTTATTAAAAAAATCATTTCCAATCTTGAACTTTGAAGTTAATGAAGATGTATATTTTGTTGATAGTCAAGAGTTATTAGATTTATATCCTAATATGAATCCTAAAGAACGTGAAAATGAAATTACAAAAATAAAAAAAACCGTCTTTATTACTAGAATCGGTGGTAAATTATCAAATGGTTTTCCTCATGATAAACGTTCCCCAGATTATGATGATTGGAATCTAAATGGTGACATTCTTATTTGGAGTGATGCATTAAATATGGCTGTTGAAATATCATCAATGGGAATTAGAGTTGATGATAAATCATTAATGGAACAATTAATATTAACTAATGCAACTGATAGATTAAGTCTTAAATACCATAAAGATATAATAGAATCAACTCTTCCCCTAACAATTGGTGGTGGAATTGGTCAATCAAGAGTATGTTTATTACTACTTGAAAAGATTCATATTGGTGAGGTACAATCATCATATTGGCCAGAAGAAGATAAAAAATTGTTAGAAAAAATGGGAGCTTATATATTATAAAAGCCTTGGAAACAAGGCTTTTTTTAATGCTTTTTAAGAAATAAATACAATTTAGTTAATGCTCTTTTTTCAATTCTTGAAACATAACTTCTTGAAATATCTAATGATTTAGCTATTTCTCTTTGTGTAGTTGGCTGGTAATTATTCAAACCGAAACGTCTTGATATAATATCAAGTTCTCTTTCATCTAATATTTTTAGCGATTCAATTATTCTTTGTTTATTTTCTTCAGTAACTAATCTTTCGATATGTGATGGTTGTTCATCTTCTAAAACATCAGATAATTTAATTTCATTACCTTCTTTATCTTGACCAATTGGCGTAGATAAAGAAGTAGTTTGTTTTCTTTTCTTAGTAGTTCGTAAATACATTAGAATTTCATTTTCAATACATCTAGATGCATAGGTTGCAAGTTTTGTTGGGGCATCAAAATTATAAGTGTCAACTGCCTTAATTAATCCAAATGCACCAATTGATAATAAATCATCTTTATCTTCTTTTGTGTTTTCAAATTTCTTTACAATGTGGGCGACAAGACGTAAATTGTGCTCTATTAAAGTATTTCGAGCATTAAAATCCTTGTTTTTCCAAAGATTAAGGTACTTTTCTTCCTCTTCAGGTGATAAAACATTGGGATAACTTTCTGAGTTGATTGAACCAAGTAAGGGAAGCATTAAAAGTAATAATAAATTAATCAAATTAATAACTCCTTTAGGAAAATTTAAATTTTTGTGGTATAATATTTTAAGTGGAGGGAATTATGTTAGGATATTTAAAGTTAAAAAATTATTTACCGTTTGCTTGTCATAAAACTGTGTATGATATCGATTATAGTAAATTATATGAGGAAAATAGAAGAATAATACTAATTGATTTGGATAATACACTTATCCCATATGATATTTTTGTCCCTCAAGAAATACATTTAGAATATTTTAAAAAATTAAAAGATATTGGTTTTTCAGTTATATTAATATCAAATAATAAAGAGGAGAGGGTTAAAAGATTTGCTGAAGCAGTTAATTGTCAATTTGTCTTTTCAGCAACAAAACCTTTACAAAGAGGTTATAAAAAAGCTCTTAAATTAGTTAAGTTTAATTCTAAAAATGAAATTATAGCCATTGGTGATCAATTGATGACTGATGTTTTAGGGGGGACGAAATTTGGTATTGATACAATTTTAGTTAGCCCTATTAAAAGAAAATCGGAAAAATGGTATACGAAATTAAATCGTATAATGGAAAAAAGAGTATTAAAGAAAATATCAACAAAACATCCAAATATATATAAAAATATTAAAAGTTTAGAGGAGTAAGAATGGAAGAAATTTGTCTTGGTTGTGGAGCGGTAATCCAAACAACTGATAAGAATAAAAAAGGTTATATTGATCCAGAAGTTTATAAGAGAAAGAAAAAAGAAGATTTTTATTGCCTTCGTTGTTTTACTCTTCGTAATTATAATAAAAATATTGAGTATGATTTTGATTCTAAAGAATATTTAGATAATCTAGATATAATTAAGAAGGATAAGGGTTTAATTGTTCACATTGTTGATCTATTTGATTTAAATGGAACATTATTAAAAGATATTAATACAATTTTTGATTCAAAAAATATTTTAATCGTTTTTAATAAGGCTGATTTATTTTTAAATTCCATTAATTTTAATAAAGTAGAAATCTATTTACGCACTTTATTAAAAGAAAAAGGTATTAAATATCTTGATATTATCCTAATGTCTAGTTTTAAACTAAACGATATTGATAATCTATTAGAAAAAATTAATGAATATAAAAATAAAAAGAATGTTTATTTTGTTGGTATGACAAATGTTGGTAAGTCATCAATTTTAAATAAGATTATTAAAAATATGGCTAATCAAGATAATTTAATCACTGTAAGTAATACAATGAATACAACAACAAATAATATTTATATTCCATATGACGAAAAAACATTCTTTGTTGATACACCGGGAATAATTAATAAAAAACATTTAATGTATTATATTGATAAAGCTACTTTAGAAGCAATTACACCAAAAAGCTTTATTCGTCCAAGAACTTTTCAATTAAATCCTGGCCAAACTATATTTGTAATGGGCTTTGTTAGAATTGATTTTATACTAGGTGAAAAGAGTTCGTTTGTTACTAATTTTGATAATAATGTTTTAGTACATCGAACAAAATTAGAAAATGCTGATGACTTTTACCAAGATCATCTAGATGATATTCTAAAGTATCCTAATGCCTCTGAAAGAGAGCGATTAGGTGAATTAAAGAAAATGCGCATTGATTTTAATTTAAGTGAAAAAATAGATATTGTTATAAGTGGTTTAGGTTTTATTAGTATTTATGGTAAAGGTGCAATAAATATTAAAACATTTGCAAACATTGAAATCACAAAAAGAAAGGCGATGTATTAATGGATATAAATGTATTAAAAGAAAAGTTATGGGAGAAATATCTTAAAAGTAACGATTCAGAAATTAAAGAAAGATATGAACATAGTCTTAATGTGGCTGATAGAGCCGTTGAGATTGTAAGAGAAAATAAACTAGATATTGATGAAGAAAAAATTTATGTTGCTGGTTTAGTTCACGACTATGCAAAATTTCTAACAATGGAAGATTTCTATAATATTGTGAAGGAATATGATTTAGACAGTAATATTTTAGAAATGAATTTTAAAGTTTTACATTCTTTTTTGGGACCTTATGTTATTAAAAAAGAATTAGGTATTATGGATGAAGATATCTTAAAGGCTGTTGAGTTTCACACAACTGGTAAAACTAATATGGATTTGTTTACTGAAGTTTTATTTGTTGCTGACTTTACAGAAGTTGGTCGTGAAGGCATAGAAGAAGTAAAAAGAGTTGCTAAGACTGACCTTAGAAAAGCAGTGGCTTTGATACTTGATTTTAAATTAAATAAATCAATTCGTAAAAACAATAAATTACATTTTAATACTATTAAAGCATATGATTACTATAAAGATTATCTTGATAGTGATGAAGAAAAAATCAATAAAATTATTAAAGCAATGGATCATAACTTAGTCAAAAATACAATTATTTATAATATGAAGAAAAATACTCCTTTATTTGACTATATGATTATTACAACAGCTTTAAGTAAACAACAAATGGACGCTTGTGTTAATTATCTACGTGAAGAATTTATTCATAGTGGAATTGAAAAGGGTGATGCTTGGACTTTAGTTGATTTACAAGATGTTATTGTACAAATATTCTTAGAAGAAGAAAGAGAAAAATACGCTTTAGATAAATTATTTAAAGATTTAAGTAAAAGAGTTGTAAATTAATGTAAAAAAAGTGGGCAATGTGCATATACTTTAATGGGGTGTATTTATGTTGCTTCATGATTTACAATCTAAAGACGTTGTTAATGTCCTTGATGGTACTAAATTAGGGAAAGTTACAGATTTAGAAATTGATGACTTAAGTGGTAAAATAACTTCCGTTATAGTTAATGGGAATTCTAAGTTTTTAAACTTCTTTACAGGAAGTAATCAAGTTAGTATCAAATGGGATCAAATAGTAAAAATAGGCGGAGAAGTAATAATTGTTAACTCTTCAACATTTTCAAAATAAATTAGGTCAAACTAATTTATTTTTTTTTCATTATAAGGTAAAATAACTAACATGAGGTGAAAAAATGATAATTGAAAGATTAGTAGGGAGATTATATAAAACTAATTGTTATGTTGTAATAATTGATAATAAAGCATTAATAATTGACCCTTGTGTAAAAATTGAGGAAATTGAAAGAGTTTTAAATGGTGCTAAGGTTGTTGGTTTATTATTAACTCATGGCCATATTGACCATTTCTATCATATAGATGAAGTGAAAAAATACTATGGATTAAAAATTCATGCAAATAAGTTAGCAAAAGAAAAACTAGATGACCCTAATAAGAACCAATCAGTATTATCAAATAATCCAATTAAATACGTATATCCACATGAAGACTACGTATATGTAACTGAAAAAGGATTTGAAATTGATGGTATTAAAATTGGTTTAATTGAAACCCCAGGACATACCGATTGTTCAATCTGTTTTAAAATTGATAATGTTATGTTTACAGGAGATACTTTATTTGCAGGTTATATTGGTAGAACTGACCTTTATTCAGCAAGTTCTTATAGTATGCAAAAATCATTAGAAAAACTAAAGAAATTAAAAGATGACTTTATTTTATATCCTGGTCATGATCAACCAACAACACTAAGTCACGAAAAAGCTACAAACAAATACTTACTAAGAATCAAATAAATTAAAATATTTTGAAGGGATTTAATAGGTATAGAAATGGAATTAATTAGAGATAATTGGAATGAAGAAAGTTTTATTGATTTTCGTAACTATTTATTATGTTTTCGAAATGAGAAGAGTATTGAATTTAACTCACAATTAACTCCTGGTGATTTTAAATTTATTGGTTTAAATATTCCAACTCAAAAGGAATTTGCTAAAAAAATTTATAAGGGTGATTATAAGACTTTTTTAAAAATTAATCCAGTATATCATGAAGAGAAAATGATTAAAGGTCTTGTTATTTCCCAAATTAAAGATTTTGATTTAATGATTAATTATTTGAATGAATTTGTTTATGAAATTGATAGTTGGTCAATCTGTGATTGTGTTGCTCAATGGTGTAAAGGTTTTAAAAAGAATATTGATAAAGGATTACAATTTGTTGAAAAATGCCTAGCATCTAATAAAGAATATGTCATTAGATTTGGAATTGTTCTTGTGCTATCTTATTATTTAGAACGTAAGTTTATAGGTGATGTTATAAAAAACGCAGTAGAGGTGAAATTTGAGGCTTATTATGTTAAAATGGGCGTTGCATGGCTTGTTGCTATGGCATTTATTAAGTTTCCTGGTGAAATAATTACTTATTTTGATGGAAGACTTGATAAATTTACCCATAACAAAGCAATTAGTAAAATTTGTGATTCCTTTCAAGTAAGTGATGAACAAAAAAAGCAAGTTAAACTTTTGCGAATTAAATAGTATTGTTAAAAAAATACTTTTCTTTTTTAAGAAAAGTATTTTTTTATTGCTAATATTTTAGATATTGTATATTTAAACTAGAAATTTAAATAATAAGTAATGTAAAAATTTTTTAAAAAAATTAGCAATAAATAGTTGACAGTGCTAAAATAATAAAGTATAATATTAGCAGTTGTTGAATAAGATTGCTAAAGGAGGATGTATGATTACTTCAAGACAAAAGAAAATATTGAAAGCTATCATAGAAGAATATGTTAGAACTAATGAACCTGTTGGTTCTAAATTTCTTGCTTCCCTTCCTGAGTTTAACTACTCTTCAGCAACAATTCGCAATGATATGGCTGAACTAGAAAATTTAGGATTGTTACTTAAAACCCATACATCAAGCGGAAGAGTTCCTTCTGAAGAAGGTTATCGTGTTTATGTAAGAGATATTATTGAAAACAATAATATAAGAAATGATAATGATTTATTTCCTCTAATTGATGAAATATTTGAACGGGAATCTTTTAATAAAGAACACGCTGTAAAAAAATCCATGGCTTTGGTAACTGATCTAACAAATTATGCATCAGTTGTTCTTGGTGGGTCAGCATATAATTCAAAAATAAAGAAATTACAGCTGGTTTCATTAAATGAACGTTTAGCTGTTATTTTGATGGTTACTGACCAAGGATATGTTGAAAGTAAAAAAATTATTATACCTGAAGAAATTAGTGTTCATGACATTGAAAAGGTCGTAAATCTTTTAAATGATATTTTATATGATTGCGCTATTTCGGAAATTGACTCAGTCTTAAAGAATAAATTTCATGAACAAGAATTATTAAAACAAGTTGATTATTATGATGAATTAGTTGGAATATTAGTTAGAACATTTTCAGACATGGTACAGGATAAGTATTTTCTTTCCGGAAAAACTAATATATTATCACAACCTGAATTTCATGATGTTAACAGGGTAAAAGAATTACTTGATGTAATGGAACGTAAAGAAATATTAAAAGTTATTAATCTTTCATCTAATGGCATAACTGTAAAAATAGGACAGGAAAATGAAATTAAGGCAATGGAAGATTGTACAATTATCTCTGTTCCCTTTGAGAATGACTATGGTGAAAAAGGTGCCATAGCAGTCATTGGACCAACAAGAATGGAATATCACAAAGTAATCCCATTACTTAAATATATTGCAAGTAATATCAAAAAATTATAGGAGGAAATGATGTCTAAAGAGAATAATCGTTATCGTGAAGAAGAAGCAAGTCAAGAAAACACTGAAATTAAGGAAGAATTAGTTGAAGAAATAGATGCGGTAAATAAAGAAACTGAGCAAGATGAATTGACTAAAGTAACAAATTCTTATTTAAGAGTTTTAGCTGACTTTGAAAATTATAAAAAGAGAACTAATGAAGAAAGAATAAAAGAAAGAAAGTACATGTATTTTTCTTTATTTGAAGAGATGATTTCTGTAGTTGATATTTTTGATAAAGCCGTAAACACAAAAACTGAAGATGATAAATTAAATAATTATTTATTTGGTTTTAGAATGATTAATGATAATCTAAAACAAATTCTTGAAAAAGAAGGAATTAAAAAGATTAATACACAAAATGCAAAATTTGATCCTAATTATCATCATGCTATTGAAACTGATTGGGATGAAACTAAAGAAGAAAATATTATTTTGCAAGAAATGCAAACTGGATATATGTATAAGGATCGTTTATTAAGAGCGAGTCTAGTAAAAGTAAATCAAAAAAAGGAAGGAAATGAAAAAAATGAGTAAAATTATAGGTATTGACTTAGGTACAACAAATTCATGCGTCGCTGTTATGGAAGGTGGCGAAGTTAAAGTTATCGCAAATGCTGAAGGAGGAAGAACTACTCCATCAGTTGTATCATTCAAAGATGGTGAAATTTTTGTTGGTGATATTGCAAAACGTCAAGCAATTACTAACCTTAATACAGTAGCATCAATCAAAAGATTAATGGGTACTAATGAAAGAGTAACAGTAAATGGAAAACAATATTCACCACAAGAAATCTCAGCAATGATTCTTCAAAACTTAAAAGCTACAGCTGAGGCTTATTTAGGAACAAAAGTAACTGAAGCAGTTATTACAGTTCCTGCATATTTCAATGATGCACAACGTCAAGCAACTAAAGATGCTGGTCGTATTGCTGGATTAGATGTTAAGAGAATTATCAATGAACCAACTGCAGCTGCACTTGCATATGGTATTGATAAAACTGATAAAGAACATACAGTATTAGTATTTGACTTAGGTGGAGGAACATTTGACGTTTCTATCCTATCACTTGCTGATGGAACATTTGAAGTTATTTCAACTGCCGGAGATAATAAACTTGGTGGAGATGACTTTGATGAAGTTGTAATAAACTACTTAGTTTCTGAATTCAAGAAACAAGAAGGAATTGATTTAAGTAAAGATAAAATGGCAATGCAAAGATTAAAAGATGCTGCTGAAAAGGCTAAGAAAGAATTATCAGGAGTTACAAAATCTGAAATTTCGTTACCATTTATTTCTATGGGTGTAGCTGGACCAGTTCACTTAAATACAACTCTTACGAGAGCTAAATTTGAAGAATTAACTCATCATTTAGTAGAAAGAACAACTGCTCCAGTTCGTCGTGCATTAAGCGATGCTAAGATGACACCAAGAGACATTGACCAAGTATTGTTAGTTGGTGGATCTACAAGAATTCCTGCAGTACAAGAATTAGTAAGACGTGAATTAGGTAAAGAACCTAATAAAGGTGTTAACCCAGATGAAGTAGTTGCAATGGGTGCAGCAATTCAAGCCGGAGTATTAAAAGGTGATGTTAAAGACGTATTATTATTAGACGTTACTCCACTTTCATTAGGTATTGAAACTTTAGGTGGTGTATTTACTAAATTAATCGAAAGAAATACAACAATCCCTACTTCAAAATCACAAATCTTCTCAACAGCTCAAGATAATCAACCAGCTGTAGATATCCATGTATTACAAGGTGAAAGACCAATGGCATCTGATAATAAGACATTAGGTCGTTTCCAATTAGGTAATATTCCTCTTGCACCACGTGGTGTTCCTCAAATTGAAGTTACATTTGATATTGATGCTAATGGTATCGTAACAGTAAGTGCTAAGGACTTAGGAACTGGTAAGAGCCAAAACATCACTATTCAAAATGGTTCTGGCTTAACTGATGAAGAAATAAAGAGAATGGTTAGGGAAGCTGAAGAAAACGCAGAAGCAGATAAGAAACGTAAAGAAGAAGCTGATTTAAAGAATGAAGCTGAACAAATTATATTTGGAGTTAAAAAATCAATTGAAGATTTAGGTGCTGAAGTAACTGAATCTGAAAAGAATGATATTAATGCAAAGATTGAAGAATTACAAAAAGCATTAGATAAAAATGATTTTGATCAAATAAAAGTTAAAAAGGATGAATTAGCCAAAGCAAGTCAAAACGTAGCTATGAGAGCATATGAAAAGGCTCAAAAAGCTAACCAAGGCAATAATACAAATAATCAAGATGATGATGTAGTTGACGCTGAATTTACTGATGTTAAATAATTAGGATAGGGGTTTAAATATGGCCAAAAGAGATTATTATGAGGTGTTAGGTATAAGTAAAGATGCTAGTGATGATGATATTAAAAAGGCTTATCGATCACTTGCAAAAAAATACCATCCAGATGTAAACAAAGAACCTGACGCTTCGGATAAATTTAAAGAGGTACAAGAAGCTTATGATGTTTTAAGCGACCCTCAAAAGCGTGAACAATACAATCAATTTGGTCATGAAGGCCCTAATATGGGTTCTGGTTTTGGTGGCTTTGATTTTGGTGGCGGAGGATTCGGTGGATTTGAAGATATCTTCTCATCATTCTTTGGTGGAGGAAGAACTCAATCAAAAAACGGTCCAATCCGTGGTAAAAATCTTAAAGTGTCAATTAACCTTAGTTTTGAAGATGCATGTTTTGGTGTTGAAAAAGAAATTAATGTTACAAAATTAGATACATGCCATGATTGTAGTGGTACAGGTGCTCAATCAAAAGATGACGTTGAAGTATGTAAGAGATGTCATGGATCTGGTCGAGTTACTGTAGTTCAAAATAGTATATTTGGTAGAGTACAAACAGAAACAACATGTTCAGAATGTAATGGTAAAGGTAATAAAATTAAAAATAAATGTAATACCTGCCATGGTGAAGGAAGAATTCGTAAAACTAGTCCAATTAAATTTAGAATTCCTTCAGGGGTTGAAGATGGTCAAACACTAACTTTACCTGGTAGAGGTGAAGCAGGTATCAATGGTGGTTTAAGTGGAGATTTATACATTGAAGTAAGTGTTGCAAAACATGAATTCTTTGAAAGAAATGGTTTGGATATTATTCTTGAAGTTCCAATTACATTCTCACAAGCTGCCCTTGGTGATAATATTGAAGTTCCAACAATCCATGGAAAAAGTATTGTAAAAATGCCTGCTGGTACACAAACAGGTACAGTATTTAAACTTGCTGGTAAAGGAATTACAAATGGAAGAACTAATCAAACTGGTAATCAATATATTACAGTTCTAATTGTTACTCCACAAAAATTAACTAATGAACAAAGAGATATATTCGTTAAGTTAAGTAAGACAAATGAAACATCAAGTACATTATTTGCAAAACTAAAGAAATTCTTTTCTTCCAAATAGTTAAAAAGAAGTTATTAATTGATTAACATCAGTTAATAACTTTTTTAAAATTCTGTAATAATTATAAGCTCTTTAAAATATTTTATGGTTCCATGGTAAAAAATATATATAATATTTTAATCATCATAAAATTCTTTGCATAATGATAAAAGTTAATATAAATTTCACAATATAAAGACAATGTTATTTTAACCATTAAAATATAACAATTGGGGATAGGGGAAAATGTACCATAGTTTATGATAAATATGGAGTTGGTGCTAGTAATCCTTTTAGATGGAAAAGTCAATATTATGATAATGAAACTGGTCTATATTATATTGATGGAAGATATTACTCACCAGTTACTAAACAATACATTAACTCTATTGATCCAGAAAGTATATTATCAAATAATGGTGAAATATATGGTATTTATTCATATGGAGTAACAACAACAAATACAATAAATATTTATAGTAAAGGTTATAATATAGAAAAAAGTATTCCACTTGTATATGATCCACCACAATTAAATAAATGGAAATACTTTTGGGGTGTTACATGGAAGAGATTTTGGGGTAGTACATTAGGAGAAATTGTTGCTGTTACTTTATTTGCAATTGCTTTAGTTGTAGCAATAATATGTACTGCATTTGCACCAACGTTTATGATGGCATTTCTATCCTGGAAAGTCACACTAACAATAGGTGGTATAATTGCTGGAATAAAAAGTATGAAGCAAGGAAATAGTTTCTTTAAACCGTATGATAATTATATTAATCAAAACTTGGCTCAATCATTAGAAATTTTAATGGCGACTGCACTTATTTCATTTGGAATTAGTCAAGCTCTTACGCCAAAATGTTTTAAAGCAGGTACGCTTATTTTAACTGAAGATGGTTATAAAAAAATTGAAGACGTAGAAGTTGGAGATAAAGTTTTATCATTTAACGAAGATACAGGAAATAGTGATTATAAAGAAGTAGTTAGATTATTTAGAAATCAGACCAATCGTACAACTTCGGTGCAAATTGATGATAACGAGCCTATAATTTGTACTCCAGAACATCCTTTCTATATTTTAAATGCAGAAGGAACGCCTGTCATTAATTTTGAATGCCGTGAAAGCAAAGATTATCAAGGACAATGGGTAGCAGCAGGAAACTTGAAAGTTGGACATAAAGTATTGTTATCTAATGGAAAAAATGGTATAATTACTAAGGTAGAAACTGAAGATTTAGATGAACCAATAATTACATACAATTTTGAAGTAGAAGATTATCATACTTACTATGTAGGTGAAGAAGGAATTTTAGTACACAATGCTTGCGGTGGAGAATTAATAGATGATGCGATTAGAGAAGGTCAAAAACATCATGTTATTACTAGACAAATGGAGGGGCAAATTGCTAGAAATCCAGCATTAGCTGGTCAAATAAGTAGAAATGATCCCAATTTAATTGTTCAAGCAATTACAAAAGAAGGACATATGGGATATCAAGCATGGCATAGACTTTATGATGTCGCCATGGTGGATGCGGCGAGAAGTGCAACAAGCTTTTATCAATTTACTACTGAGGTTAATGCATATTATGCTCGACCTGATATAATAGAAATATTTGGTATATTTAAGCCATTCTGATAAAGGAGAAATTTATTATGCAATATTAT
>JAEYQM010000015.1 GCA_023410025.1 Bacillota bacterium | reverse complement strand
ATTAAAGTATTAACTTCTTTGAATCCCGAATCAGCGGTTTTGTTTTTACAACCTACTAATGCAAACGTAATTAAAAAAACTAGAATTAAAGATAATCTTTTAAATTTCATAATATTTCTCCTTTTTTTCTTTGATTATAACATAATAATTCAAGTAATAAAAGAGTAAAATAAAAAAACTTTAAAATTAACATTTTTATATTAATTAAATGGTGTATAAATTAAGTTGTTTTTTATATAATAATAAGGTTTTTTAAATTATTAATATGAAATGTTTTTATAAAAGCTAATAAAGATGGTTTTTGATAATGGTTAAATGAAAAGGTTACATCAAAAGAGCAGCTGATTCTATAATGACTGAGGCGTTGTTATTGAACTAAAGATTTTGCATTTTTATTTGAAGATATATTATAAAGAAAACAATTATCAATTTACAAATGAAAAAGTAAATATATCTTAGATACAAAAAAAGTAGTATAAGTAATAAAATAATAATACCATTTAAATAACTTGGACTATTATGTATCGTTTATGGTAACATTGCTATAAAGCAATTAAAGTAAATTGGTATTAACAATAAAATTTAAATATCATGGTATTTTAAGAATTTACGTTAGGTTAGAAAATAATAAATTTCATTATTTTGTTTACAAAATTGATTATAATATTATAAAGTGTTTAACTGCTTATAGATATAAACAAATGTAAGATAGTGCTAATAAAATATAAATCTATATAATCATATAAGCTTATTCAGTAATAATAAAAGGATTGAACTTTTACTCATTTATTATATAAAGCCTGCTTGTAACAAATGTATGCAATTATGCTTTTACCTGTTTTTTAAAAATTTTATATTTATAATTTATTTTTTAATTTTAATAAGGCTTAAATATTTGAAAGTTTTATTTAAATTATAAAAATAGATTGGTATACTAATAGACTAATTAAAACTTGATAAAATAAAATATACACCAATAAAATTAATGGCTATGTCATTGTTTGGATTAGAAATTTAAAAATAAAAAAAGTTTGATTAAATAGATGTTTATGATATAATTAACATAAATATTAAGTAAAATAATAAAATAATTTGTTTTAAGAATATTAGTTATAATATAAAACATAATGTATTTATTCATTTTAAATAGAAAATTTGCAATATAAAAATAGTGATTTTATAATTATTGAAATTATTACCAATGTAGTTTTTATTTTAATCATTATCCATTTCGTTGAATGTTTTTTGAAAACATATATTAAGAAGTAAATCACAAAAATATAGTTATTAATTATTATATTTTAAAAAAAATTATAATAAAATGATTTAAGAAACAATATTTATATAACATTAACATATAATGTCTTGAATAATTAACTAGGAGGGTTTAAGTTGTTAGTATTAGAAGGAAAATATACTGAAGCTAGAGTATTTGCTGATATTGTTGATGATGTAACAAAAGGACAAGTTCAGACACTTATTGATCAACCTTTTATGGAAAACATAAAGGTTAGAATAATGGCTGACTGTCATGCTGGAGCTGGGTGTGTCATTGGAACAACTTTAAAAGTGAAAGATAAGATTGTACCTAATCTTGTTGGTGTTGATGTGGGCTGTGGAATGTTATGTATTAAATTAGGAAAAATAGATATAGATTTTAAAATATTGGATAATTTTATTCGTTTAAATATTCCATCTGGTCAAAATGTTAATGATAAAATTACCATAACTGATGTTGATATTGAGGATTTAAGATGTTATAAGGAACTTAAAAATCATCAATATTTAAAAAGATCTTTAGGTTCATTGGGTGGTGGAAACCATTTTATAGAAATTGATGTCAATTCTGATGGACAATATTATTTGATTATTCATTCTGGTTCAAGAAATTTAGGTAAGCAAATGGCTGAATATTACCAAAAAAAAGCTATTGAATATCATGAAAATAAGCTTATGAACAAAGAAGAAGAAATTAGAAAAATAATTAATGAATATAAACAAACTGGAAGAGAAAAAGAAATTGATAATAAAATAAAACTTATTAGTTCTATTAAGGTTGATTTATCCTTCCCTAAAGAACTTGCATTTCTTGAAGGAAAAGATTTTGAAGATTATATTTTTGATATGAATATATGTCAGAAATATGCTTCCGAAAATAGATTAGAAATGGCAAAAAGGATATTAACATTATTTAAATTAAATATAGAAGAAGTTGAAAAATTTGAAACTATCCATAATTATATAAATATGGAAGATATGATTTTAAGAAAAGGTTCTGTGTCTGCATATAAAAACCAGTTGCTTCTAATTCCAATTAATATGCGAGATGGTTGCATAATTGCTATGGGAAAATCAAACCCTGAATATAACTATTCAGCACCACATGGGGCAGGTAGAATAATGTCGAGGACTGAAGCTATTAGAAAAATTAAACTAGAAGATTTTAAGGATGCAATGACAGGTGTTTTCTCAACAACCATAAATGCTGCTACAATTGATGAATCACCATTTGTATATAAACCAATTGAATCAATATTAAAAAATATTGAAGAAACAGTAGAAGTAAAAGAAATAATTAAACCAGTTTATAATTTTAAAGCTTCTGAATGATTATAAATAGTATAATGTTTTAATATTTTTAATAAATAATATATAAATAACTAAAGAACAGTTATAAGGGAAAGTGGATTATGGATATAAATAAAAGACAATTTAAAAATTGGTTAATGAGCAAATATAGGCAATATGCACCTATAACTATTGATTCAATTATATCAGAGGCTTGGTTAATTGAAAGAGAAAATTTAGGAATAACGCCTGAAGATATATTAACTGGTAAAAAAACAATTAATGATTATACTATTATTGTTAGAGATTTTCTAATTAATAAAGGCAAAAATCCAAAATATAGACCTAATCAATATGCAAGTAGTTTGAATAAATTGATTTTATTTTTAAGAGATGATGAGTTTTTAAAAATAGAATCATAATTAATATTTATTTTTTTAAATAGAATATTAATAAATATAATTATTATACAAAAAATAATTTAAAAAATATTTTTTGAAATAGCTTTAATTATATATTTTATAATATAAAATTAAAATAATCATCTAAAACAATAGATGCTTGAATTTTAAAAGGAGAAACATTTATGGAAGTACTAAACACAGAAAGATTAAAACTTAGACCTTATACAATGGAAGATATTAATGCAATCCATGCATATGGATCAGATCCCGAAGTTGTTAAATACATGACGTTTGGACCAAATACTTTTGAAGAAAGTTATAATTTTTTAAATACTTTAGTAAATGAATTTTACCTAGCAAATCCGCTAAGGAATTATAATTATGCCATTGAATATAATGGAGAAGTTGTTGGTTCTATAAGCTTAGCACTTAATGAAGATTTGACTGAAGGGGAAATGGGTTGGGTATTAATAAAAAAATTTCACGGCCTTGGAATTATGACTGAAGCCGCAAAATGTTTAAAAGAATATGGATTTAAAAAACTTGGACTAAAAAGAATCTATGCAATTTGTGATACTAATAATAAAGCATCAGAAAATGTAATGAAGAAAATTGGTCTAAAATTTTCTGATATTGAGAAGAACTTTGAAATAGAGAAAAAAATTGGTATATATATATGTGATAGATATATTTATGAAGAATTTAATCAATAATTTAAAAGGTATTATATGGATATATTATTTACAGAAAGATTAATATTAAGACCATTTACAATTAGTGATATTGATGCAGTGCATGAATTTGGATCAAATCACGAAGTTGTAAAGTACATGCTTTTTGGACCAAATACTTATGATGAGAGTATTGAGTTTGTTAATAGGGCTATAGATAAATATAAAGAAGATCCTATTAAAAAGATAGATTATGTAATAGAATATAATACCCAAGTAGTTGGAGCTATTAGCTTACATTTGAAGGGAGATCTAAATGAAGCTGCTATGGGTTGGATATTAAATCCTAAATTTCAAAATATGGGATTTGCTACAGAAGCAGCCAGAAAGTTTAAAGAATATGCCATAACTAAACTTTGTATAAATAGATTATATGCAGTTTGCGATGCAAGGAATAAAGCATCTGAAAATGTTATGAAAAAACTAGGTATGGTATTATGTTCAATCCAAGAAAATGTAGAGAGTTTAAGAAAAGATGGGTTATATATTCGTGATCAATTAGTTTATGAACTAATTATATAATTATTTTTATTGATTTATTTAAATTCTAAAGTATAATAAATATATAAATAAATTGAATTTCTAAGGGGCAAAGATTTGCTCTTTTTGTTTACCTTTTAATTATATTTATTGAAGAAGAAGTAATTTTAAGTATTAAAAAATAATATTTATTACTAAGTTATATATTTTTATATTTAAAAAAATATATTTTTATGATATAATAATAAGTAGTTTTGGAGGATAGTATGATTAGATTTTATAATTCGTTGACTAATAAAATTGAAGAATTTAAACCGATTAAAGAAAACACGGTTATGATGTATGTGTGTGGATCTACAGTATATAATAACATGCACATTGGAAATTCACGTCCTATTATTTTCTTTGATGTAGTTAATCGCTTCTTTAGATATTTAAACTATGATGTTTTTTTAGTATCTAATTTTACCGATATTGATGATAAAATTATAAATAAAGCAAAAGAACAAAATGTAAGTGAAAGTGATGTAAGTGAAAAATATATTAGAGAAATATTAGAAACTTATGTGAAACTAAACTGTCTTCCTCATTATAAAAACCCAAAAGTAACAGAACATATGGATGATATCATTGAATTCATTAAAGAATTAATTGATAAAGATGGTGCCTATGTAACTGAAGGTGATGTATATTTTGATGTTGATAAAGTTGAGGATTATGGAATCCTAAGTGGTCAAACAAAAGAAAACTTAATTAGTGGTGCTAGAATTGAAGAAAATGAAAAGAAGAAACATTCTGCTGACTTTAATCTTTGGAAAGAAACTAAAGAAGGTAAAAAATGGAAATCTCCTTGGAGTTTAGGAAGACCGGGTTGGCACACTGAATGTGTTGTTATGGTTAATAAAATTTTTAAAGGAAAAATTGATATTCATGGTGGAGGATTAGATTTGAAATTCCCTCATCACGATAATGAAATTGCTCAAGCAAAAATAGCCTTTAAACATAATCTAGCAAATTACTGGATGCACAATGGAAGAATTGATATGTCTGGGGAAAAGATGAGTAAGTCTTTAGGTAATGTAATTATGGCTGATGAATTAGTAAATAGAGTTGGTTACCCTGTCTACAGATTACTAATTTTAAATGTCCCATATCGTCAACCATTAAACTATAAAGAAGAACTACTTGTTCAAGTATCGAAGGATTATGAAAAATTATCTAGATCATATTTGGGTTTATTTAGAAGAATGCAAATTGAATTTAATGTTTCTGATTTTAATGCTATTATTCAATCAGAAGATTTAGTTGAACTTAAAAATGAATTCATTGAAGAATTAAGCAATGATTTTAATACTGCTAATGCCATTACAGTATTATTTAAAGTATCAAAAATCTTAAATGCTTTAACTCGCCAAAAAGAAATAAATATTGAATACGCTAAAGAGGCATTATTGCTTTATAATGAGTTTGCTTGGGTTCTTGGAATAAATACCGATGTTGAACTTCTAAGCGAAGCAGACTTAAATTTAGTACGTTTATGGAAAGAAGCAAGAGACAATAAAGACTTTGAAAAAGCTGATCTATATCGTGAACAAATTAATTTAAAAGGAATTAGTCTATGAATTTTAACTTGCTAAGTGGAGGCGATTTAGCATTCATAGGTGATGCCTATTATGAGTTATATATAAGAAATTATGTTATAAGTAAGGGCATCACAAGTTTAAAACGCCTGCATGATGAATGCGTTAAATATGTAAGTAGAACTGCCCAAGCAAAAATAGCAAGTTTGTTTATGGATGTATTTACCAATGAGGAATTAGATATTTTTAAAAGAGGCAGAAACTACAATTACAAAGATAAAACTAGTGAGTACATTAATGCATCTGGACTTGAAGCAGTAATTGGTTATTTATATTTAAAAAAAGAAATGGAAAGATTAGAGTATTTAATGAATACTTTAATTAAGATGGTTGAAAATAATGAGTGAATATATATATGGTAAGAATGCTGTAAAAGAGGCAATATTAAATAATAGTAAAATCATTTCTATTTACTTAACAGAAAATAACGATGATTTTATTAAACTAGCAAAGAGCAAGAATATTTCAATAAAATATGTTGATCTAAAGAAAATTAATCAAATGGTTAATGGAAATCATCAAGGTGTGGTGTTAGAAGTTGAAGGATATAAATATCATCAATTAAATGAAATCCTAACAACTAAATTTAAGTTCCCTTTAATTGTTGTGTTAGATGGGCTAGAAGATCCGCATAATTTAGGAGCAATTCTTAGAACCTGTGATGCTAGTGGTGTGGATGGAGTAATTATTCCTAAAAACAGAAGTGTTGGACTTAATGGAACAGTTGCAAAAGTATCAACGGGAGCAATTGAACATGTAAAGGTTGTTGAAGTGGCAAATCTTACCCAAACTCTAAAACTATTAAAAGATAAGGGTTATTGGATTGTTGGAGCTGAAGCTGGACCAAAAAGTACAGACTATCGAAAGATGAAATATGATATGCCAACAGTATTAGTAGTTGGTTCTGAAGGAAAAGGAATATCTAGACTAGTAACAGAGGAGTGTGACTTCTTAGTTCAAATACCAATGGTTGGTCATGTTAATAGTTTAAATGCTTCCGTAAGTTGTAGTATATTAATTTATGAAATAATGAAATATCGCGAGGTATAAAAAATGATCAAATATAACGATTCAGAATTGTTATATTTGGTGTATGAAGGGGAAAGTGTTGCCACTGATATATTAATTAAAAAATATGTCGGTTTAATTTATAGAAGAGTGAATGGATTTAAAATCAAAAATAAAAATTTTGAAGATTTTATCCAAGAAGGATTAATGGCATTAAATGATGCTATTAATACCTATGTCCCCATTTATAACAAAACCTTCACAAAATACTTTGATTTAATTCTTCAAAGAAGAATTATAACGATTCTTCGTAAAGATAGTAAATACTTCTATAACGTAACATTAGTAGAAGATTTCTATGGAGAAGTGCAAGAACAAGGTTTTTGTTATAATGATGAGGTCTATGATTTTGAATTTAATGAATTAGAAAAAGAAGTTTTTAAACTAAAGTTTTTAAGAAATTACAAACCAAATGAAATTTCTACTCTCTTAAATTGCGATTTAAAGAAAGTTTACAACACAATATATATAATAAAAGAAAAGATTAGAAAATTCCTGTTTTAATAAAAACGTTGACATTAAAACAAAAAAATGGTAAAATAAATCAGTATGTAGGTGATAATATGAGAGAAAAAGTTATACTTATATGTGAAGAGTGTTTATCTCGTAATTACACTTTAGATCGTAATAAATTAACTAAAACTGAAAGAATGGTTTTAAGGAAGTTTTGTCCTAAATGTAATAAACACACCATTCACAAAGAGACTAAATAGGAGGAATATTTTATGTCTGAAGTAATCAAAAAGGAAAAGAAAAAAAGTAGTATTGCAAGTGTATTTGTAAAAGAATATAAATATGAATGGGTAGTTTTATTAGTTCTTTCTTTAATTGCTATTATTCTTGGTGTTGTATTCTTAAATAACGAATTTGGATGGACATTAGAAAATGTATATCTAATTGGTGATTACCCAAAATTATTCTCTTGGATTCTAATTGGTCTTGGTGTGTTATCATTAATATTATCAGTTGCACCAATATATAAACCTTCAATTGTTGAAATAAAAAGAGTTAGCTGGCCTAAACGTGGAGAAATGGTTAAAAGTTCAATAGTAGTTTTAATCTTCTCATTAGCAATGGCTTTATTCTTCTTTATTGTAGACATGGGTTTAAACGTAATAGAAGAGTGGTTGAATAAATAAAATGGCAAATGGAGATAGAGCGTGGTATGTAGTTCAAACGTATTCAGGTCTTGAGAGTGCAGCAAAGAGAAATATCGAAAGCCGAATCGAATCAATGAATATGCAAGACTACATCTTCAAAGTATTAGTTCCTGAAGAAAAAACTTTAGAAAGAAAAAAGAATGGTGAAATGAAAGAAGTAATCACTAAACCTTTCCCAGGTTACGTATTCATCGATATGATCGTAACCGATGCGACTTGGTTTATGGTTAGAAATACACCAATGGTTACAGGTTTCTTAGGTTCTAGTGGAGGTGGTGCAAAACCAGTTCCGCTACCAGATGAAGAAATGGAACCAATTTTAAAATTAAGTGGAATAAATATCGAAAGAAAATTTATTGCCAATGTTGGTGATGAAGTAAAAATTATTTCTGGTGCTTTTGCTGGTCAAACTGGCAAGGTAGATGAAATAGATTTCAATAAAGGTACTGTAAGAGTATTAGTTGACTTCTTTGGTAGATTAACACCAACCGAATTAGAATTTTCTGAAGTTAAAGAACTATAAACCGCAATATTGCGGTTTTTTTATATAGTATAAACTATTGGAATTTGGGTATAAATATTAATAGAAAATTTATGAGGTGTTTAAATGAATTCTTCATTTAATGTAAGAAACTTTCTTTTTTCTATTAAAAGAAATTTGTTCTTTATAATAATTATTACTACCCTAATGACCCTATTTGGAATATTCTTTGGATATGTTGTATACAAACAAAAACACTTGGCAAGTGCTGAGGTAATCGTAAAGTTAGAAAAGCAAAATGAAGAAGATATAAGTTATGATCCTACCCAATCATTAAAACTAGTTCAGTCAATATCAGATTTTATTAAAACGGATTTAGTTATTAATAGTACTATTAATAAACATAATTTAGAAATAGATAAAGAGACTTTAAAAGATAATCTTGAAGTTTTGTCTTCCTCAAATTCAATCTTCATAAAGATAGAATATACACACACAGATAGTAGTATTGCAAGACTAGTAGCTACAAGTATTAGCCAAGAAGCAGTAGAGATTGCAAAAAGGGATTATCCGATAATTGGAAATATTATTAATGGTTATAGTGAATCTAAGTTTGTTGAAGAAATTGGACCAAGTCCAATAACCTTTGTTATTTTAGGTTCTATCATTGGAATTATTTTATCAATAGGTATTTTTATATTATTGGAATTTTTAAAAACTTCCATTTCTGATAAGCTGGATTTAGAAAATACTGTTACTAAATACCCAGTTATCGGTGTAGTACCATACATTGATGGAGGAAGCAAATGATTAGTATAAAAGATGAAAAAGACTATTTATATAATGATAGTGTTGAAGATGAATTCTCAAGAATTCATTTTAACTTAGAGATGTCTGCAATTGACAAAAAAATTAAGAAAATAATTGTTACCTCATCAATTAAAGCCGAAGGAAAAACAATAGTAAGTTACAATTTATCAAAAAATTTTGCGGCATCTGGAAAAAAAGTAGCCTTATTAGATTTAAATTTGCGAAATAAAAAAAAATATCGATATTACAAAATGATTAAGTCTGGCAAAAATATTGATATAGAATTTATAAAAGAAAAAACAAATGGTGGATTTGATAAAATAGTTTATGAAAAAGAAGAAGTATATCCTAGTAGAGTAATTGAGTCTATTGAATTTAATAATTTAATAAAAGATTTAGAATTAAATTATGATATTATAATAATTGATACTCCACCAGTACTTGATTATCTTGATGCTGTTGTTACTTTAAAAGCAACAAAAGATGTACTCTTTGTTGTGAGAAGTGACTTAACTGAAAAAGATGATTTAAAAGAAGCCATTGGTATTTTAGAAAA
>JAEYQM010000095.1 GCA_023410025.1 Bacillota bacterium | reverse complement strand
AATGGTACACCCGCGGGGGCTCGAACCCCGGACCCATTGATTAAGAGTCAATTGCTCTACCAGCTGAGCTACGGGTGCATGTGCAACAATATTATTATACTTTATAATAGATAAAAAATCAATAAATTTTATTACATTTATTGATTTTTTATCATCTAAATTATATCTTAATATTCAACAAATCTATCATTTCCCATATAGAAAATGGCAAGTGTTCCTACTCCAGAATGACTTCCAATAACAGGTCCATTAAAATTAATTAAAACTTTTTCTACTGGCATTTTTTTTAGAATTTCTTTTTTTACATATTCAGCATCTTCTAAACAATCACCATGAGAAATAAAAACAACTTGACCTTTTGGATTTTCAATTGTTTTTTCCATACGATCTACCATCATATCAAGTGATGTCTTTCTTCCTCTTGCTTTTTCTTGTTGTACAAGTTTCCCTTCAGTTGAAACATTTAATAAAGGTTTTACTCTTAAAATTGTTCCAATAAATGCTTTAGATGAAGAAAGTCTTCCTCCACGTTTAAGATGGTTTAAATCTCCAACAGTAAATAGATGAGATACTTTTAATTTGTTTTCTTCTACCCACTTAGCAACCTCATCCATTGACTTACCTGCATTTTTCATCATGGCCGCATAGTATACGAGTAATCCTTGCCCCATTGAAGCACATTTAGAATCAATAACAATAATCTTATTCTTTGTATATTTTTCATTTAATTCTTCTGCGGCATTTACTGCTCCATTGTATGTTCCAGAAAGAGCTGATGAAAATGAAATAACTAATACATCCTTACCCCCTGCAACTAATGGTTCTAATGCTTCCATAAACGTATTAGCATTAATTTGTGATGTTGATGTTTTTTTATATTCCCTTAACATATTATAAAACTCAACGTTTTTGATTTCTCTTTCATCCAAATAATTTTTGTACTCTTTTCCTTCAACGTTTACTGTTAGAGGTATAACAGTAAGACCAAGTTCTGTAGCCAATTCATTAGGTAAATCAACACATGAATCACTAAATAAAACAAATTCTCTCATTCTTTCCTCCTATGGATTTTTCAGTTTTATATAATATATCATCTAGTTTATAAAACTATTATACAGCGTTTAATATACTTTGTCAACTAATAATATACTATTTCATTTAGTTTTCAATATTGACTATTTCACAAAATAGTGCTATAATTTTTTTAGAGGTAATATATGAAGGAAAAATTAAATGATTTAAACCAATGGCTTTCTGAATTAACTAATTTTTCATTACCAAAATGGAAAAATCTCCCTGATTTAGATTTATACATGGATCAAGTTGTTACATATTTAGAACGTGAATTAGCGCCTCTTACTGTTGAGGGTCGCGAAAAAATGATAACCACTTGGATGATTAATAATTATGTGAAGGGTGATTTATTAGACAGCCCTATACAAAAAAAATATTCCAAAGACCATCTAGCATATTTACTTGCTATTTGTTCAATAAAACAAATACTCTCAATTTCTGATATAGCTAGTTTATTTAATTTCCAAAAAAGTAATGAAAGAGATTCTTCAGTAATTTATGAATTTTTCAGAACAACCCAATCTACAATGATTAAGACAATTGCTAAAGATTCAATTGATAAATTAATGCCTATGCTCGAGAGAGGAGAAAATTTATCTGATTCTGATTCTGAATGTTTCTTATATAACTTTGTCTTCAAACTTGCTATTGAGGCTGAAGTTAAAAAGATTATCGCTACAAAAATGTTATCATTAGTGACTGATAATAAAGAAAACAAAAAAGATAAAAGCGAAATTGAAAAATTTGAAAAAGATATGAATATTGAAAAATCAAAAAGAAAAAAGTAGTTCTAGTGAACTACTTTTTATTATTTTATGATTTCTCCGTATGTGTTTGGTCCAATTGATCCAGCATTTGCTTCATCTGTATCAATATGCATCGCAAGTGCAAAGTCATTTCTTACACGAACTACAACATCACCAAAGATAATTGATCTGTCATTATTTTCTACTTTTACGCTAACGATTTGTTTATCCGCAACACCAAAATTCTTAGCATCTTCTGGAGTCATATGTACATGGCGTTTTGCAACAATAACTCCTTCTTTAATTTCAACTTCACCTTTAGGACCAACAAGTTTGCATCCTGGTGTTCCTGTAGTAGTTCCAGATTCACGAACTACAACATCTAATCCTAATGTACGTGCATCAGTTGCTGAAACTTCTACTTGATTTAAATTACGGCAAGGACCTAAAATTAATACGTTTTCAATCGATTTTTTAGGACCAACTACAGTAATTCTTTCATTTGATGCAAATTGTCCTGGTTGAGATAATTCTTTCTTAAAAGTTAATTTTGCATCTTCACCAAATAAGATTTTTAATGTTTCTTCAGTAACATGAGCATGTCTAGCAGATGTTTCTACTAAAACTTTATTATTCATTTTCTACCTCCAAAGTAATACATTATTATTATAGCATAAAACTCCTTTTCATAAAAGGAGTTTTGCTTAGAAAACGTTTAATTGCTAAATATTCCATCTGTAAGTGTACCTAGGTTTAAGTTACCAATAGAATTTTCTAGTTTAATCATAAAAATATTTCTATTTTCAGGCGATAAATTATTTAAATCAATAAGTAATTGATTTGTTTGTTCATCTTGCAATGGTGTATTGTTGATTGAATCAGAAATACTATCAAGAGTTGATAATAAATTATTAACTGATTCTAATTCTTGAGAATCATCAGTTTTAAAATCTTGAAGATCAAATATATTACTACTTAAAGCATTTAATATATCACTGGTTGCATCTGTTAATACATTGTTTAATGATGATGAAGAATCTAAACTTACGTAGATTTCTAAGAAATTATCAATAATTTTAATTTTATCAACAGTAAGTGGCGTATCATTATCATTAACAGACATTAATTTTGTAAATGATTCAGCATTTAAAATAAATGCTTTTAATGATGATGAATAAGTAATTACACCTGTATCACC
The DNA here is from genome assembly GCA_023410025.1 of Bacillota bacterium. GTDB lineage: Bacteria > Bacillota_I > Bacilli_A > ML615J-28 > CAG-698 > JAEYQM01. The sequence goes on along the minus strand of JAEYQM010000095.1, from coordinate 9,816 downwards.
CATATTTTCTCCAATCATGCTTAAAATCATACTAGAGTTTGCAATTATATAATCGCCAACTTGTTCATTGACATCTTGACCTAAAGTTATCTTATCATTAATACTGATTATTATTTCTTTATAATTTTGTTGATTTAAGGCACCTGTTAATATAAATGATGATTTTAATCCATTTAATATAAAGTTAATTCTAATTTGTACATCTTGTGTATTAAAATCAAATATAATCCCTGTAATTTCAAAATTCATCTTTGTTGTACTACCAGGAATATCAAAATTAAATTTAAAACTTTCATATCCATTTGTATAATTATATACTAATTGATTAAATTCTAAATTTGAAAAGGTTACTTTTTTAGATGAATTACCCATATTACTAATTACAAGACCTTGAGTCTTAAATTTCATAAAGTCTGCTTTATTAAAATCAGTGATTTTACTACTTAATTGAGATAAACTATCACTTACTTTAAATTTTGTTAAGTCAAACTTAAAACCAAATTGGTTTTTAAATACACCAAAGTGAATTAAGTCATTATCCTTATCAGTTAATGTAACCATTAGCTCACTTAAGAAACTTTTTTCATTTGATTCTGACATATTATCTGGATTTAGTAACTTTAATACTAAATCATTAATTTTTTCTTTATCAATAAATAGTTTAGCTTCCGTAAGTTCAAATTTTATTGGAAGACCTTCTTTTTCAAAGGTAGTATTAATATCTTTATCTGAAACAAACTTCTTTACAATACTATTTGAAAGTCCCTTTAATAAATTGGATTTACCCATTCCAAGTGTTTCTAAGTCAATTACAAAACTATCATTAGTTTCTTCAAACTTAGCTGCAATTCTTGCACGAGTTTTAAAACCAAAAAATTTCATTGGAACGCTAATTTCTAATTTTCCTTCTTTAATCTCTGCGTAAATGCTCTTTATTTCTACTTTTTGTCCACCTAAAACTGGTAAATCAATATACATTGTTTTAATATTTTTAACTACATCATCTGTTTTTTTGTCAGACGGTAAATATTGATCATTTACATTTTGTCTGATATAAGCAAAGATAAATTTGTTTATTTCATCTTGAGTAAATGTTAAGTCGATGGAATCTTTATCTTCTAAATTAAATCCTTGATCAAATAAATTAGTAATCACTGATTCCATAGTTACATTTTCATTGTATAATGCATAATTAGTATTATCCGTTGAATCATTTATAGTTACATATAAAATGATAAATGGAATACCAACTAATACAAACACAAAAATTATTAATCCAAATAATAATTTTATTAATTTTCTCATTTTACACCTCTACTGGTTTTTCTATCTTTTTTCTTACAATTTACATAAGGAACAACAATATGATTATCTAATGACAATGCAAGTTTCGTTATTTCTTCTTGTAAATAGTTAATAATGCGTTCTCTTTCAATTTCCATGTCTTCATTAGGATTAAATTTAATTGGTTCCCCAATTAATATTTTTCTTAACGTTCTACAAGTATATACAGGATAGAAATTTAATTCTTTATTTGTCTTTTTATAATAAGTTTTCGCGACATCAACAAAATGAAGTTGAAATTTATTTACTATATTATTATATTCTTCCCGATATTCTGGAAATATAACAATATTTCTTCCTTCTTCAAGTTTTTCAATCGTTTTTCTTAAAGTTAATCGCAAACGTCCATCCTTATAAACAGGAATTGTATCGGCCGATTTAAATAAATATGGTCCTATAGGTGCTAAAATCAAATTGCTTAATAAACGATATATCCATTTAGTGTATTTACTCTTATGACGCCAAAAATCCTCCATTGCATAATCAGTCACTTCTTTTCTATTAAGCATTTCGCCAATTACCCATAAATCTTTTGGATAAGGAAAATAAAACAATAAACCTAATGGTCCATGCGCTTGAGCATGATTAGAAACAATAATATTTGCTTCTGTTTTTACTTCCCCAACCACTTCATACTTCACATAAAAAGTCTTAACAATTCTATAACAAATACGATAAAATAATGGTTTCTTTTTTCTTTTCATACTTACCTCTATTATAGCATATCCTAATTATTTTTTCATATATTTAATTTATTAATATATTTTTTAAAAGTTTTGTGCTAAAATAATAACTAGAAATGTAGGTGAAATTATTTGAAAAAACTCAACCCAATATACTTTTATATTTCATACTTTATATTAAACCTTATTAATACATATATTTTAATGTTTGCTATATTTCATCCTAATATAAGTAGCTATAGTTTTGATTTAAATAGTTTTCTTTTTTCTTTAATTGGAAATGTAGGTGTTCTTACCCTCTTTTATACAATTAGTATAGTTTTATTTAAATCAAGCAAAGCTAGGACAAACTTCTTGTGTATTATTTCCTTTTTCTTTATGGTTATGTGTATAGGACTAGCAATTTATACAAATATATTCTCAGTATTCTTTTCTATTAGCCATTTACAAAGTTTTGGTAATCCTGCGCAAGGTTCATTTATTAGATACTATGCATCTTATTCTTTACATATGATTGCTGATTTTACTCAAATGATTCATTTGTTAGTTTATCTATTTCTACTTCTAATAAGAAGTATTACCTATAATTATGAAATTAAGTATCATAACCCTCTAACAAAAACTCTATTACTAACTTTAAGTTTAGTATTTATGATTATTCCAATTATAAATACAGAATCAAAGATAACTAAAACTATTAATAAATCAAGTTTATCTGCTCAATATGGTATTCAAAACATTGGTGTTTATGACTATTATTTATATGATGCATTTAATTTCTTATTTGGTAAAACTAGATTAGATGATACAGATTTAGATAAAATAAGTGATTATTTAGAAGAAAGTGAAAAATTAACTTATATCAATCCTATTGATATGAAAGAATACAGTGTAATAAATGAATTTACTAATCTTGCAAGTGATATGAATTTAGTAATGATTCAACTTGAAGCAATTAATAATTTTGTTATTAATCTTGAGGTTGATGGGGTTGAGATTACTCCTAACCTTAATAAATTAGTTTCCAAATCACTATATTATAATAGATTTTATTCATCTGCAGGAATTGGAAATACTAGTGATTCTGAGTTTTCAGCACTGACTGGTCTATCAGGTAATGGTAGTGAATTAACTATATTCAACTACACAGGAAGTAATTATAATACTCTTGCTAAGGACTTTAATAAAAAAGGTTATGTAACCTTTTCTGCTCATGGAAATACCGGAAGATTTTATTTTAGGAGTCAAGAACATTTAAGAACCTTAGGTTTTCAAACTCATTATGATTTAGATTATTTTAAAGAATCTAATCCTAATGTTCCCTTAATTCACTCTTATTTAGATGATAAATATTTCTTAGATAAATTTGTTGATATTATGCCAAGTGATAAGAATTTCTTTGCCTATGGAATTACAGTTACAAGTCATTCTCCATATGTACCAACAAGTGAAATACCTAAGCATAATTTTAAAGGATTATCAAGTCTAGCAAGTAGTTATTTAGACTTTGTTATGTATGTTGATGAAGCAATTGGAATTTTTATTGATTCATTAGCAGAAAACAATTTATTAGATAATACTGTTGTAGTATTATTTGGTGATCATACATCAAGTTTATTTAAAAATGACTTAGAGGGAATATTGGATACTAAACTAGATCCAATTAGTCAAAGATTACTTCTTCAATCAACTCCTCTTATAATTTATAATGAAGCCTTATTTACTACAAAATTAAATAATAAAGTAGTAAGTACGATTGATTTTTATCGTTCATTTTCAAATCTATTTGGTCTTGATTCAAAATACCACTTCAATAATGATATATTTACCGATGAACCTGGTTTTGTATATAGCCCTAGAAATCTAGATATTATTTTTAATGAATTTGTAATTGAATACCCTTCTAAAAAAGCAAATAGACCAATTTCTAATATTAATAAATATATAACTTTATTTGAAAATAAAAAATATGTGAATGATGCTATTTTAAAAACTAAATATTTTGAGTAAAAAAATTCTATCAGTTTAACTGATAGAATTTTTATTTTTGTTTGGCTTGATATAAAGAGTAAATTTCTAAAGCAAGTTCATCAAGACTTTTATAACCTGATTCGATTACATAATCATAATGTTTTAGAAGATTAATATTTAATAATCTGTCATCATTAACTAGACGTTGTTCAATTAGATTAGGATTATCTCCACGAGCAATCATTCTTTGTTCTCTAATTTCGTAAGGTGCATGAAGATAAAAGATTGTAACCTCATTTGGTAATTTCGAATAGATTGCATTAGCACCATTCGCATCTACAATTAGAACCTTATCGTTAGCGCAATCTTTAAAAGCAGTGCCATAATAGTTATTATTATATAGTGTTGTTTCAAAGAAATCATGATTTTGTTCTTTTTCTTTAAATTCTTTAACTGTTACAAAGTGATAATCAACTCCATTTACCTCATTTTCTCTTTTAGGTCTTGTAGTATATGTTATCATCTTTTTAAAATCGAATTTATTTATTAATAATTTGGCTATTTCCGTTTTTCCTGTAGCACTTGCTCCTACCATTATTAACATATTATTCCCCTTATTCTTGTTAGTATATGGGTTAATTTTACCATAGAATAGGGTGAAAGTAAATATGAAAAGGAATATGTTACTTTCATGAAAAAACCTTATAATATTGTCATTTTCAATATTATAAGGTCATAAATTTTTAATTATTTATAATCATTTTTACTTTTTCGATTCGATTTACGTCCATTTTAGTAATTATAAAAGTTATATTTTCATAATCAATTGTTGCTATTTCATTTTCTTCAGGTACTCTATCTAATAATAATAAAAGTAGTCCTCCTAAAGTATCATAATTTTCATTATCTTCATCAAAATCTAGATTAAGTGCTTTATTTAAATCTTGAATAGCAACACTAGCATCAATTAAATATTCATTATTTTTAATCTTTACAATTGGTTCATAATTATCATCATATTCATCAACTATGTCTCCCATAATTTCTTCAACTAAATCCTCTAAAGTAACAATACCTACAAATCCCCCATATTGATCATATAAAATAGCAATATGATTCTTTGATTCCTTCATTTTTTTAAATAATGAATTAATCTTAATATTGTCAGTTGCAAATAATGGTTTTCTTATAATTGATAGTATATTGATATTTTCAAAGCCTACTTTTTTTACTTGCTTTAAAAAATCTCTAATATGAATAATGCCAATAATATTATCTTTACTATCTTGATAAACCGGTATTCTTGTGTATTTTCCTTCAACAATTTTATTAATAAATGATTCCATTGGATCATCAATATCAATCATAAATACATCTACACGTGGTGTCATTACATCCATAGCTTCCAAATCATTGAATTTAAATACTGATTCAATCATTTGTTGCTCTTCTTCGTGAATAGAACCATCACTAACACCAGATTCAATAATTGAAATGATTTCATCTTCTGAAACCCTATCATCAACAAGACCTTTTTCTAATCCTGTAATCTTTACAAGTAAATTACTTGAAAGTGTAAGTAGACCTACAATTGGTCTAAAAATCTTTTTAACGATATTTATTGGCCCTGCACTGAACATGGCAATTTTTTCAGGCATTCTTAAAGCCACTCTTTTTGGAAATAATTCACCAAAAACAAGTGTAAAATACGATAAAACAAGTGTAATTAATATCAATGCAATCGTATTTGCATAAGGTATATTAAACTTAACTAAATAATTTCCTAATAACCCTGAAATATTACTAGCTGCAGTTGCACTTGAGAAAAATCCTGCAAGTGTAATAGCAACTTGGATTGTTGATAAGAATTTAGTTTCTTCTTCTACAAGTTTTAATACTAAATTTGCCCTTTTGTTTCCATTTTCTGCTAGGTATTTAATTTTGTTGCGGTTTGCTGAAAGTACAGCAAGTTCTGCGGATGAAAAAAATGCATTTATTAACGTTAATACTAAGATTATTGTTAATTGTGGCACTATATTCATAACGTCAGGTTCATCGTCCGAATCTGTTTCCATAAAAATCTCCTTCTTTTGAGTATTATTATACCTAATTTCTATTTTTAAATCAATAATTTGACTAATTATTTATAATTTTTTAAGTTATTTATTATTTTATACCCTAATTATTATAATAAAATTAATATTTTTATTTAAGCGTTAAATCCAGAATGTATTATTTGTTTTTGGCAAAAATAATGCTATAATAAATTTTGCTATGAATTACTATTCTTAAAAAAACGGAGATAAACATAATGGATAAAAATAACGAATTAAAGAACTACTACACTGAACTATTCCGCCAATACTTTGATCCTGTTATTATTTTTGATAACGAGAGTAGTAAAATATTTTCAGTAAATGAGAAGGTTATTAGTCTATTTGGATATACTGAATCACAATTATTAAATATGAAATTTGAAGATATAATAATTGATGATTATAATACATTTAGTATAATTTCAAATCACACTTATTTTCGGTTTATTTGTAGAGCAATTAAATCAAATGGTGATACATTTTTTACTCACGCCTGCGCTGGAAATTATCAATTTGAAGATAAAAAATATACATATCTATCACTTTATCCAAGCGATGAAAATATAGTTGTTAATTCTAACCTATCACAATTCTATGAAGATATGGCTAATGCAATGGTTTTAGTTAATCCAAAAGCTCAAATAATTGCCGTTAATCAAAGTTTTACAAACCTATTTGGCTATACTTTACATGAAGTTCATAATAAGAATATTTTTAATCTTTTATCTCCAACTAATTATGAAGATGAAGCAAAATATATTTTAGAACAAGGTGTTCAAGGTAAAATAATAACTATTAGCTCGATTCGTAAAAAGAAAGATCAAAAACTTTTTAATTGTAATGTTACTGTAACACCTTATATTTATGATGGGGATATAGTTGGTGCTCAAGTATTTTATAAGGATATATCTGATGATATTTTTAAACATATTGAATTATCAATGTTTAAGAAAATTATTGAAAGTAATAATGATGGGATTATTATTACTGATAAATATCAAAAAACTATTTGGGTTAATGATGCCTTTTCTTTAATTACAGAATTTTCAAGAGATGAAGCAATTTCAAAAACACCTGCGATTGTAAAATCAAACCTACATTCTCGTGAATTCTATCAAGGTATTTGGAAAAATGTCAATGAAAAAGGGTCATGGCAAGGTGAAATTTGGAATCGTAAAAAAAGTGGTATTATTTATCCACAATGGTTACATATAATTGCAATTAAAGATTCTAAGGGTGAGGTTACAAATTACGCCAGTATTTTCAAGAGTCTTGATGATATTGGATCGATTAACAAGAAATTTTTACTAATGATTGAAAAGGATTCTTTAACTGCACTATATAATAGAACTTATTTTATTGAAAAAGTAAAGAATTTATTGATTGATAATTTTAGTAAGTTTTATTTGTTATTTATTGATATAAACAATTTCAAACAAATTAATGATACCTATGGACATATAACTGGGGATAAACTGCTTGTACACTTTGCTAAAAACCTTATTGAAGTATTTAACGGACATATTATTTCTAGATATGGTGGGGATGAATTTTTAGTATTCATCAAGGATGTTGATGATAAGAAAGAAGTTATAAGATTAATTGAAAAGCTAAATAAAAAATGTATTATTGATGATAAGGAATTTGATATCCAATATAGTATTGGAATTGTTGAATATCCTAAGGATGGTCATACTGCCGAAGAGTTAATTAGCAAAGCCGATATTGCTATGTATATTGCTAAAAGAGATCACAAAAAATATATTTTTTGTGAAGACTAGAAAGAGATAACTATGAGTGAAATGAAGAAAACAATTTATTTCCTTCTTTCTATTGTTCTTCTAACAATTAATTATTTCATAATAAAAGATAAGGGCATAGAATTTCATTTTCTTGGGTATTATTTTCGAGCTCTTTATCTTTTTATTTTAATTGAGGGAGCCTTTATTTGTAAGAAGTCCAATAATAGGAGAGGGTTATATTTACATCTATTAATGATTGTTAATAGTATGTATATATTTGCTGAACAATTTATAAAAGTAGAAACTCAAATAATATATATAATAAATATAACAAGTTTATTGCTAACTATATACGGAGCAATTGAATTATTTAGACACACAAAAATATATCTTAATAGTATTAATTCTTTAATGTATTATGATATATTAACAAATTTACCAACAAGAAATTTTTTGCTTAGAAATTCCTCAAGAATGACTAATGATAAAAATAATGTAAGTTATTGTGATATTGACCATGTAATAGGTAAAAGTCAACAAAGTGCTTTTATGTTCTTAAATATTAATGATTTTAAAACAATTAATGATTTTTGGGGACATTTCTATGGTGATATGATTATTAAAGAAATTGCCCATCGTATTACAAAATGCACTGATAAAGATGATATTGTTATTCATTTATCGGGTGATGAGTTTTTAATTATAATAAATAATATTAATAATAAAAGTTATGAAACAAAAGCACAATGTATTATTGGTACTATTAATAAACCATTTATAATTAATCATAATTTAATTAATATTACATGTAATATTGGTATTAGTTTATTTCCAAAAGATGGGATAACTGTGGAATCACTTCTTAAGAAGGCAGATATTACAATGCATGAAGCAAAGAAAAAAGGTAAAAATGGTTATTTACTATTTGAGAGTAATTATACGACAACATTCAATGATAAATACATTTTAGTTCAAGAATTAAAAAAAGCTATTACTAATAAAGAATTTATTGTTTATTATCAACCTAAAGTAAAAACAGATACTAATGAAGTATTTTCATTAGAAGCTCTTGCAAGATGGGTTCACCCTACACAAGGTGTAATATTTCCTAAAGCATTTATATCTTTAGCTGAGGATTTAAAGATTATTGATCAGATTGATTCATTAATAATTCATGAAGTATGTAAACAAATAAAATTTAGGAAAGATAATAATCTTAAAACTTATTCATTTTCGGTTAATATTTCACCAGTATTCTTTAATAGTTATAATTTTATTAATACTTTTTTTTCAATTATTGATAGTTATGATATTGACTGTTCACTAATTACTGTTGAAATTACTGAAAGTGTTGCTATTGGTGATGTGAAGCATTATCAGAAAATTCTTAATAGTTTAAGAGAAAAAAATATTAAAATAGCTTTAGATGATTTTGGTAAAGGATATTCATCATTATCATATATTAAAGATTTTCCCATTGATTATCTAAAAATTGATAAGAGATTTATTAAAAAAATGGATGAAAGTAAAACTGATGAAATGATTGTTAACTATGTTCAAGAATTAAGTAATACTTTAAATGTTTTAACGATTGCTGAAGGGGTAGAAACAGAAGCTCAACTAGAATTAATTAAAAAAATTGGTACATATGCGTACCAAGGATATTTATATTCTAAACCTGCTCCTATTGAGGATTTGGATTTATAAAAAAGCACAATCATTAGGAGCGTTCTCATAAGGATGTTTACAAATTTCGGCAAAAGGTCTTTTCCTTCTGCCGTTTTTGTGATATAATGGTGTGGGTGATGAAAATGGATAAGGAAAAAGAATTGCCGAAAAGAAAACCAACAAGGCTAAAAAATTTTGATTACAGCTCCGCAGGTGCATATTTTATCACAATATGTATCAAAGACAGAAAAAGGATACTTTCGGATATTATCAAACCGGTAGGGGTCGGCGCCTTCGACGACCCGTTAACAC
>JAEYQM010000062.1 GCA_023410025.1 Bacillota bacterium | reverse complement strand
ATTTATAAGAAGTTATGTTTTTTCTATTAATTATTAAATATATTATTTGTCCAATAATAACAGGAATTGATAAAAATTCTAAAATCCAGGGGAATAATACTGCCATTTCCATATTAGTTCCAACCATAGTTCCAAGTTTTATATCTTCTATTATTAACCAACAAGGCCATATTACATGTAATAAATTAAGTATTACAAATGTTAAGGCTAAAATTATAGAAAATGTTTTTTTAGTTTGATTATTCATAATTCAATATCCCCTTTTATAAGCTAGTATCATATAATTTTGTCAATTAATAAAATTATACTTCAAAATGAAGACTATTTCCACCATTATTTATTTTCTATGCAAATTATAATTAATAAAATATTTTAGATAATATTTAAAATATTACAAAAAATTTTTTTATGCTAAATGTTACAATAATACCTAAAGCAGAAAAAACAGTATATAGTGTTGAAATATATGCACTTGTTTATTCTACTAAATTTGTACAAGTTATGAGTATGTCTATTCAAGTTAATAGTTTAATTCAAGTGATTAATAATAATCCAAAGTGGATCTTACTAAAGTATTTAAGGACTATAAATCTGGTGTATACAGTGATTGTGAAAAAATCAATAGTATGATTGGCGTGTGTAAAAGCAGACAACTTAATACCATCATTACTAATAGTGTTAGTAGATTTTGTTGAAATACAGATGTTGTCCTTAAAGATCTTCAAACATTAGTTATTTAGAAGTTCCTATCTATTTCGATTGTGATCAAATCAGGTCTGATGATCCTTTTACTAGGGTTTATAACTATAGTATCCGCTGTTTTGAATAGAATGTTAAAGAAAGACACGAAAATATTACATGGAAAGTTCCTTAACAAATAAGAAAAGCACTTTACCACTTCACACTAAACCTTGTTATATTTATAAGAAAGATGATAATCGTTAAATTGTTATTAAATATGAAGAAACTAATATTTTTAAAATGATATTTGATAATTATATTGAAGGCTACAGCATTATTGGTGTTATTAATTATTTGTATAATCTTAATATTTCTTATTCTATAGGACTACCACAATGATCTATAAGTATTAAACAAAAAATGCTTTAGAATTAAAAATACACATGTAATATAATACTTCTTAAAACTATATACCAAATTAACACTCTTATCTAAATTGAAATGTTCCAAACCTATACCAAGATAAGAATAATCATCCTGCCATTATAAGTTCTTACTAGCATAAATTATTAATAAAAGAAATTAAGAGTCGTTATAATGTATCAAACGATTAGATGGTAAGGACATAGTATAGAAAGTTAATATTCTTGTAAAGTAAAAGACCATTAAGACTAATTATATAATTATCTTTAGTGGCCTTTATTTTATTTTATTTAATACAACTTAATCTCTACTTTATTTTGAAGTATTCAATGCTTGAATAATTAATTCTTTTGCTTGTTTAATATTTAATGTTCTTCCAACAGATAATACTTTTCCATTAATTATAAGTGCAGGTGTTGCCATAACCCCTAAATTTATAATTTCATTCGTATCAGTAACATGTTCAACTTCAACGTTTAACCCTAGTTCTTTAACTGCTAATACAATAACTTCATAATTTACTTGTGATTTCTTACAACAACCACCTAATGCTTGAATTTTCATTTTAATTTTCTCCTATAAATTTAATATTTTATTTTTAATTTCTTCTATGACCTTAATAAATACTTCATCATTTTTACCAGTGGGGTCATCGATTCCAAAGTTATCATCAAAACCTTTATTAATAATCGGGCATACAACATTACATCCCATTGATATATAAATATCACAATCAGGAATATCTTTTAATAATTTTGGATATTGGGTAGTCATATCAATATTATATTTTTCTTTCATTACTCTTACTGCATCTTGATTAATTATTCCTTTTATTTTAGTTCCTGCACTATATGGAATCAAATCATTTCTATAAACTCTACATAATGCTTCTGCAATCTGACTTCTACAAGAATTGTGAACACAAATAAATACTACTTTTTTCATATTAACCTCATATAAAAATATTACTAAATATATTGAATATGTAACCTATAATCATAATTCCAATGATAACTATTCCAATAAACCAAATTAATAATTTAGGTTTAATAACTTTTCTTAACATTATCAGTGATGGTAACGATAATGTAGTTACACTCATCATAAATGATAGTATTGTCCCTAGTCCAGCACCTTTTTTAAATAAAGCCTCAGCTACTGGAAGTGTTCCAAAAATGTCTGCATACATTGGTGTTCCTAGAATTGTTGCAAGAGGTACACCATACCAATTATTTCCACCTAAAATTGATTCAATCCATGAGGATGGAATAAAGTTATGAATTAAACATCCAATTGCAACTCCTATAATAATGTATGGCAAAACTTTTTTATAAGTTTCTAACAATTGGTCTTTTGCATATATTAATCTATCTTTTTGAGATAATGTTGGACCATCTATTTCTATATTTTGTCCTTGTAATACAAATTCTTCAACATGTTTGCCTAGTCCTGTTTTTTCAATAATTGTTCCACCAACTACTGCAAGAATTAATCCTATTATTACATATGCAATTGCTATTTCCCAGCCAAAGAAACTAACTAATAACATTAATGAACCCAAATCAACTAATGGGCTAGAAATTAAAAAACTAAATGTAACACCACTTGACAAACCAGCTCTAGTAAACCCAATAAAAATAGGGATTGATGAACAACTACAAAAAGGAGTAACTGTTCCTAGCAATGCTCCTACAATATTCGCTCCGATTCCTTTATACTTATCTAAAATCTTCTTTGTTCTTTCTGGTGGTAAATAAGATTGAATAAAAGAAATCCCAAATATTAATAAACTTAATAACACTCCTATTTTTATAAAATCATAAATAAAGAATTGGATTGATGCTTGAAATTTATATTGCAATGTGCCAACTTCATAAACTCCAAACAATTGAACTAATTTCCATATTAAATCATTTAGCCATTTCATTCCTAAAACTTGTGTACTTAAAAAGTCCCAAGGTTTTTTTGCTATATCCCATCCACACAATACACCTATAATTATGTTAGATATACCTAAAAGAATTAATGAAGCCACTACTATTTGCCAGACAATTTTCTTCTTTAACATTTTAATACCTCTTTTATATTGATAATTATCAATGTATTAATTAAAATAATTAGCCATTTGATATGGCTAGCAATATTTATAAGATTAACAATAATATTTAGAACTTTCATTTTTACAAATATCTTGAATAAAATGAGCTAACTTACAAAGATTTTCTTTAACTAAAGTGTAATGACACCATTTTCCATCTTTTACAAAAGTGACTAACCCTGCAGTAGTTAATACTTTCATATGATGAGATAATGTTCCTTGAGTAATATTTAGTTCTTCTAATATTCTACAAGCACACATTGTTCCATTTTTTGATAGCATTACAATAATAGATAACCTAGTGTTATCGTTGATTACTTTTAATTTATTTAAGAATTCTTGGTTATTCATTTTAATACCTCACATTAATCACTATCAATATTATATCATATTACATTGATACCTGTCAATATGACAAAATTTTAAAATATAAATTATATTTATTTTATAAAATTATTTTCAAAGAATTTATTCTATTTCATATAGGTACTAGTCCCATCGTAAGCTATGATTATAATGCCTAAAAAGTTGGATCAAGTCTGTGGTATAAATGTTAAAATAAAAGTACTTTATTGTGTTCATATTAGAATACCCAATTCTTTAAAACATAAAAAAAGGCTTGATACACTGTATCAAACCTAACGTTTATTAATGTG